>DAIDJK010000163.1 GCA_027450225.1 Bryobacterales bacterium
CTGCTGCTTCGTGTCGAAGGCTTCCTGCGCCTTCTCGACGAAGCTGACGATATCGCCCATGCCGAGAATTCGAGAGGCGGCGCGGTCGGGATGAAAGACTTCGAAAGCGTCGGGCTTCTCGCCCAGACCAACGAACTTGAGCGGCTGCCCGGTCACGTAACGGATCGAAAGCGCCGCGCCGCCTCTGGCGTCGCCGTCCATCTTGGTCAGGATCACGCCCGTGATGCCGAGCCGTTTGTGGAACTCATCGGCGGATTTTACGGCGTCCTGGCCTGTCATGGCGTCGGCGACGAACAGAATTTCCACCGGGTTCAGCGCATTTTTCAGCTGCTGAAGTTCGTCCATCAGCTGGTCGTCAATGTGAAGGCGCCCGGCTGTATCGACAAGGAGCACATCGCGCCCCGCATTCACGGCTTCGCGGCGGGCCGATTTCGCCAGCTCAAGCGGGGTCTGCTCGCCCGGCGCGCCCGCGTAAGCCGGCATTTTGATTTCGCGCGCAATCACTGCCAGCTGATCCCGCGCGGCCGGCCGGTAGATGTCTACGGAAACCAGTTCCGGGCGATGGCCGTTCTTCCCCAGCCATCGGGCCAGTTTGCCCGTAGAGGTCGTTTTGCCGGAACCCTGCAGGCCCACGATCATGAATACGCTCGGCGGATCGTTGGCGAATCGCAGCCGGGATTCGTGGCTGCCGAGTATCTTCACCAGCTCTTCGTTGATGATGCCGATGATCTGCTGCGAAGGCGAGAGCGAAGTGAGAACTTCCTGCCCCGTCGCCCGTTGTTTCACGCTCTCGATCAGATGCTTGACGACCTTGAAATTGACGTCGGCTTCGAGCAGCGCCACGCGGACTTCGCGCAGCGCGGACTCCATGTTCTCGGCCGTCAGGCGCCCTTCGCCGCGCAGGTTCTTGAAGACACGCTGCAGTTTCTCGGAAAGATTGTCGAACATTTTGAACGATCGGGATCGCTTCGGTGGCCGTCCGGATCAGCCGGACGCAATACAACGAATGCGGGTAACTCTCGTTATTGTAACAGGAAAGACCCAGAATTCCGGCGCCCCGCAACCGTCACTTCACGGGTGAGGGCGTGCCGATGCACCGCATTCCGCAGCCGTTTGCCGGGCTTGAGCCGCCCGGCCCGAGAAGCGACTGCACAATCCGAACCTTCGCGGTTCCCTTTGACGACGGTTGCACTGTCAGCGCGAACAGTTGCGTGGAGGGGTCCCAGATTGGAGCGGATATCGCCCCGCTAACCGACGTAGCCGCGATCGCCTGCGGCGAATAGCCGAATAAAGTCCGACTCGTTTCTCCTCGAGCGAAATCAACGGTCACCTCGAGGTGCCCCTCATCCCTGACGGCCGCGATTCGTTTCCTGCCCAGCGTGACGTACTGGTCCCGGTCGCCCAGAAACGCGATACCGGTCTTTCCAACCGGCATCAGAACGAAATAACCTGCGCCGCCGGACAGCGTTCCGCTCCAGGAAGAACCTGCCGGAATCGGCAGTCCTGAACCGTTGAAGTAATCGTACAGGTAGCTGTCGCCCGATATTCCGAAATCCGCCGGATGGATGACAAACGCACTATTCGCATTCCGGACGTAGGCGAAAACGAAGTGCGCCGTCAGACCGTTGCCATAGTCTGTCGCCGCAGACGCCACCATGGGCACATCGTTGCCGAGGGCATCGGCGATATACACGGAATCCAGAGGAACGGCCGAACTATCCGGCTTTACGATCACGCCATCGGCCCGCGCCGCCTTCAGAAGGTGGGTTTTCGAGAGAGCGCCCAGTGGATCTCCAACCCCGACCGGACCGGCGCTGAGGACCGCCAGAACCATATTGTTTTCGTCCGTGCTTCGAAAAACGTCGGTGAATGGCCAGATCCCTGCGGCAGAGGCGAACCGGCTGCTGTAAAGGAATTCCGTCCACCTTGCCGGCGTGAAACCGTCCTGGCTCGATCGAATGGTGGTTGCATTGTTGTAAAGCGTGCTCTGAAGGAAATGCTTCGGTTCAGCCATGCAGTACTGCATCGTGAGCCCGTGCCTCGCCATGGCTGAAGCCATCTGGTCCATGAACGCTGGCGGGTCCGTCAGATTCACCGCCGTCTGCGCGCCATCGCCCAGCCAGTCCTGCTCGTAGGCGACAACTCCGGAGCTCTGCAGGTAGGAGGCGATGCTCTCCCAATACGCCGGATCTACAGCCACGTTGCCCGAGATCATGTATTCGGACCGGTAAGGACTGGCGGCGTCGATCCATCGGGCGTGCGTCGCCAGTGGCTTTCCCACCGCATTTTGAAATGCGCCAAGGCCATCGGGGAAATTCGCCGGGTCGGCCGCATATGTCCAGATTCCACCGTGATCGGACCAGATATCGTCCGGCCCCTTCGGGTACCACCAGCTGTCGAGTTGCACCGATCCGACCGGAACACCCTTCGAAGCGAACTCGGCGACGATCCCCTTCAATGTGTCCGTGTATGAAACCGGGCCCGGATTGTAGTAATAGGTTGCGGTGTTGTCCGTCCAGTAGCTGACCTGCCGCAGGAGCAGATCTGCATCGTTCGCCGGCCTGGTCTTCCCCGAAAGGCTGGTCAGAAGCCTGCCCCAGATCTGAATGGTCGAATCGATTCCGGCGCCGTAAACAAGCGCGGTTGTGTGCGTAAATCCCTGTGGCAGAAGCTGGATGGCCGGGTTGATTCCGGAGTCGATGGAACCTGCGGCCCCGCCCGTGATCGCGGCCACCATGTAGTTCGAAGCGGGCGAAAGCACAAACGTATTGCCCGCCGTATCGAAGAAAATTTGCGGGCTGTCGCTCGATGTCTGGTTATAGTGCGGCAAAGAGAAAATACCCGAATAGCTCAGGTGCATCAGCCCGGCGGGCATCGCAGTGACCGATGCGAACGGGAGCGAATTCGAGGCGTCCGCCGTCAGCGTGGCGGAAAACAGAACTGCGGGCGAATCGGAATAGACGCGAATATAACCGTTTCGCGCCGGGGCGAATGACGAATAGTCAATCTCCTCGAAGGCGCCCTGGGAATCCGCGCCGGATCGTGCCGAAATGCCTGAGACAGCGCCGGAGACTGTTCCCGAAAAGTACCAGGCGGGACTGGGCGTCGCCAGGCTCCACTG
>DAIDJK010000164.1 GCA_027450225.1 Bryobacterales bacterium
CGGCGAGCGGCGCGTTCTTTATTTCTGGCATTCGCTCGCCAACAAGCTCCTGACCACGATCTGCAATATCGCGGCGGACCTGAATCTGACTGACATGGAGACGTGCTACAAGGCGTTTCGAACCAGGCTCGCCCAGAGCATTCCGCTCGAGAGCGAGCGCTTCGGCATCGAGCCGGAATTGACGGTGAAGTTCGCGCGGCGGCGGGCGCGCATCTATGAAACGCCCATCAGCTATCACGGGCGAACCTATGCCGAGGGCAAGAAGATCGGCGCGAAGGACGCGGTGGAAGCGCTGTGGGTGATTCTGAAATCGCGCTTCACCTCGAAGATCTATAAAGACACAGGCCCGGAGGTACTGGAGGCGCTTGCGGCGGCGCCGAAGTTCAACCGCTGGATGGCGGACACCATTTCCCCGTACGTCGGCAAACGGGTGCTCGAAATCGGAGCCGGCAGGGGCAACATGACGCGGCAGCTCTGCAGCGGACGGAAGCTGTACGTGGCCACCGACATCGACGCCGAGCATATTGAACACCTGAAGCGGGATTTTCTGCATCGGCCTCCGCTCCGCGTCTATAAACTCGACGCCGAGAACGAAGAGGACTTCACGCCCTTCGCCAACCGCATGGATACGGTGGTCTGCCTGAACGTGCTCGAGCACATTCGCGACGATGCCGGTACTCTCGACCGCATTCGCGGCGTGCTCGAACCGGGCGCCGGGAGGCTGGTGCTGCTGGTGCCGAACGGCCCGGACGCATACGGCACGCTGGACGAGGCGCTGGGACACTACCGCCGCTACACCCGCGAAGGGCTGGCGTCGCTTCTGACAAGCCGCGGCTATGAACTCGAGCAGATGCTCCAGTTCAATCGCGTATCGCGTCCGGCATGGAAGTTCACCGGACAGGTAATGAAATCCCGCTCGCTGTCTCCGGCGGGCATGCGGATGTTCGACCGGGGCGTCTGGTTATGGAGGAAAGTGGACCAGAGCCTCCCCTGGGAACCGACGTCGATTATCGCCATCGCGCGCCGCGCCGCATAAAAAATCCCTTCGCTATCATCGGCTGAGGTGACCGCAGTTTCCCCTCAGCCTGTTTCGCGCGAGCGAAAGCGAATCTCCGCGCGGGCGGCGGGCGGCGCGCTCTGGCTGCTGGCCGCGCCTGCGTTTCTTCTTTGGCTCTACTGGCGATCCTTTCGTATCTGGTTCCGCGAAGACGATTTTCCGCTGCTGGCGCTGGCGCGAAGCGTTCACTCGTTTCACGACTTTCTTCACCTGATGTACGTGCCCTACGCGCAGGGCACCATCCGTCCGCTGAGCGAGCGATTGCCGTTTCTCGTTTCCTGGCATCTGTTCGGCGCGGACTGCGTGCCGCTGCGGATCTTCGTGTTCCTGACCGCGGCGGCCGATCTGACGCTGATCGCCATACTCGGACGCAGGCTGAGCGGATCGCAGCTGGCGGGAACGGCGGCGGCCCTGATCTGGTCCGCAAGCGCATCGCTCATGGTCGCCATGACGTGGAATTCGGCTTACAACGAAGTCCAGTATCCGTTGTTTCTGCTGGGCGCGCTGCTTCTTTTCATTCGATACGCGGCCACGGGGGAGCGGCGGTTCTGGTGGTGGCAACTCGCGGTGTTCGCCATCGGCTTCGGATCGCTCGAGAACAACGTGGTGTACCCGGGCATCGCGGTCGCGTGGACGCTGCTTGTGGAAACTCGCGCGAAATGGAAGCGGCTGCTGGCGAGCACCATTCCGCTTTTTGCCCTCTCGGCAGCGTATTCGGCGCTCCACCTGTGGATCGCGCCCGCGCCGAAGACCGGAATTTACGCCGTGCGCGTGGATGCCCGGATATTCGCGACGCTCTGGGAATACTGGCGATGGGCCTTCGTTTCGCCCGAGTGGGTGGCGCACGGCTTTGCCCGCAGCCAGGCGCGTGTGGTTCTCGTCATCACCATGGCGGCGGTGGCGGGGTTTGTTGCATGGCGCGCATACCGGCGAAGACCGGCTGCCCTGTTTGGCGTCGCGTGGTTTGCGATCGTCATTTCGCCGCTCGCGCTGCTGCCGGACCGGCATACCGAGTATTACCTCTGCGCCCCTGTGATTGGCCTGGCGCTGGCTGCCGGATGGGCTTTTTCAGCGGCGTGGGAACGGGGCTGGGCGCTGCGAGTGGGCGCGATGGCGATCGCGGGCGCGTGGCTGGCTGGATCGATACCGGCGGCTCGCGTGTCCGCGCGCGTTTTCGCCGACGATTCGACGATTTCGAAGAATCTGGTGCTGGGCGTCGTGGAAGCGCACCGAAGACATCCGGCGAAAGCGATCCTGCTCGATGGAGTACCGCAGGCGGGGTACGATGCCGTGGTCTATGAAGGAGGGTTTCGGACCTTCGAAGTTCCCGACGTATATCTTGCGCCCGATGAACGGAAGATCATCCAGCCGGAAGAGAACGATGTGACCTACGACGGCGCATTCGTGGATCCGGCCGTCGTCCGGCATGCCCTCAGCGAACAGGCCGCGCTGGTTTACGATTTCTCGCCCGGACACCTGAAGAACGTCACGAAATGGTACGCCGACTCTGCGGCGGCATACTTTCCCGATTCCGCGCCGGCGTGGGTGCAGGTTGGAAATCCCCTGTATGGATATCTGCTCGGGCCGGAGTGGTATCCGACCGGGAACGCAGTGCGCTGGATGCCGGGACGCGCCACGCTGCGTCTGGCCGGGCCGCGCTCGGCCGCGGCGCATATTGTGATCACCGGATACTGCTGGGATCAGCAGCTGGCGCGCGGGCCCGTGCATATCGCGGTTTCGGCGGATGGGGTGGATCTTGGGTCTGCGGAAATGCGCGGCCCGGAGATCCGGTTCGAGAAGAGCTTTGGGCTCGCGCCGGAGCTTATCGGGCGGAAGTCGATGAACGTCGAACTCCGGGCATGGCCGCTGACCAGCGTCGGCGGGCGGAATTATGGCGTGATGGTGGAATCGGTCGAAATCAGGTAGGAGCAGAAGCTACTGCGCCGGAGCAATCACGTCGATCACCGGGATGCCGAAATGGCTGAGGGCGGATTCGACTTCCGGCTCGCGCAGCCGGGATGCGTCGTATTCGACCAGCAGATCCTCGTTGGAGGAGAGGATGCGGATGCGCTCGATGCCGTAGATCGAATTGGCGCTGGCGATGGATTCCATCAGTTGCTCGTCGAGCGGGCGCTGCAGACGGAACTGCTTTTGAACCTTCGTCATGGGAAACACGATTATAGCGCCCAGTGGTTCACCGGACCGTGTCCGGAGCCGATGCCCGGAGCCGTTGCGATGGCCCTGGCGATGTAAGCTTTGGCGCGATGCACGGCCTCCATCAGGCCGAAGCCTCGCGCAAGAAATGCGGCGATGGCGGCGGAGTAAGTACAACCCGTGCCGTGTGTGTGGCGCGTATCGATGCGCGGCGCCGGAAGCTCCAGAAAGCCGCTTCCATCGAAGAGAATGTCGATCGCCTCGCCCTCGACGTGCCCTCCTTTTACGAGAACGGCCTTCGGACCGAACTCCGCGATGCGGCGCGCGGCTTCGCGCATGCTTGCCGGGTCCCGCACTTCAATGCCGGAGAGCGCCGCGGCTTCTTCGGCATTGGGCGTTACCACCGTCGCGCGAGGCAGCAGCAGCCGGCGCACGGCGTCCTGCGCGTCGGAATCGATCAGCGGCGCGCCATGTTTGCTGATCATCACGGGATCGACCACCAGCGGGCAATCGAACGCGAACGATGCGACTGCTTCGACGATCGCCGCGTTGCCGAGCGCGCCCGTTTTCACCGCCTGTGGAGGAATATCTTCGAGGACGGCTGCGATCTGCTGCGCCACGAGTTGCGGGTCCAGCGTTTCG
>DAIDJK010000165.1 GCA_027450225.1 Bryobacterales bacterium
CTCGGCGGTGAACTACGGTTCGGCCCCGGTCGCGCCGGCCCCGGCCGATTCCTCGGCCCAGAATATGCCGCCGCAGAACGCGCCGGCTCCGGCACAGGCTCCGCCCTCGTCGTATCCCCCGCCGCAGAATTATCCGCCTCCGCAGAGTTATCCGCCTCCGGCCGGACAGCGGGCCCCCGCTGCCGAATACCATCCGTCGGAAACTTTCCGCGTCATCCCCGCGGGAACCACGCTCGCGGTCCGCACCAATCAGACCATCGACGCCCAGACCGCCCAGCCCGGACAGACCTATCCGGGCGAGATCGTCCGGGATGTGATGGATCAGAACGGCCAGGTGGCTATTCCCCGCCGCGCCGGCGTCACCCTGGTGGTGCGGGATGCCAGCCGCCAGGGCCGGGTCGAAGGCCGCTCGGCGCTCGCCGTCGATGTCGGCTCGGTTGAAATCGACGGACATCCCTACCGGCTCGAGACCAGCGACTTCGTCGAACAAGGCAAGGAAGGGCTGGGCAAAAACAAGCGCACCGCCGTGTTTGCCGGCGGCGGCGGTCTGTTCGGCACCATCATCGGCGCCGTGGCCGGGGGAGGCAAGGGAGCCGCCATCGGCGCTCTCTCCGGCGCCGCGGCAGGCGCGGCCGCGCAAGGCCTCACCCGCGGCAAACCCGCCATGATCCCCGCCGAAAGCGTGTTGAATTTTCGGCTCGAAGCGCCCATTCGCATTCGCGAAATGCAGTAAGCCGTCCCGCCGCCACCGGTCCTGCGCCGGGTATTCGCGCAGCTTGTAGCCCGGCTTGTTCGCGGGCGTCGGCAAGCGGGGCTGGCATAAAGCGGCGCGCGGCGTGATAGCTTAATCCGCAGATTGCGATCGACAATTTTGTTGCTGTTGGGTTTCGGCGCTCCGCTGCTGGCTCAGAACGATTCCTTCGATAAAAGCATCCGTCCGTTTCTGGAGAAAAACTGCGCCGCGTGTCACAACGCGAAGGCGCAGCCGGGCGGCTTCAACGCGCAGAATCTGCAACCCTCCTTCGCGGCGCAAAAGGCCGAGTGGGAGCGCATCGCGTACATGCTCGAAAGCGGTCAGATGCCGCCCAAAGGCGCGCCGCGTCCGGACCAGCGCGATATCGCCTCCATCTCCGGCGAAATCAATCGCCAGCTCGCCCGCTCCGCCGAAGCCGTCGGCCGCAGGGAGACGCCGCCCGCTCCCGGCGACTGGACCACCTGGAACGCCGACCCGCAACGCACCGGATGGGCGCGCGGCGAGACGAAACTCTCGCGCGCCGCCGCCTCCCGCATCCATCTGCTCTGGAAAGCGCAGCTCGATGCGCAGCCCAATCAGACCAATCTGCACGCCACCATCACGGATCCGCTCGTCGCCGCCGGCGTCGCCACGCATGCCGGCCAAAAAGATATCCTCGTCGTCGCCAGCGCCGATGACAATGTTTACGCCCTCGATGCCGCAACCGGCGCCGTCATCTGGGAACGCCGCTTTCCGAACCATCTGCAGCCGCCCCTGCCCGCCAGCGGCGGGTGTCCGAACAATCTGAATGCCACGCCCGTCATCGACAAAGCCGCAGGCCTCGTCTATGTCCTCGGCAACGACGGCAATCTGCGCACCCTCGGCCTGGCCGATGGCGACGACCGCGTCGCCCCTTCGCCCTTCATGCCGCCCTACTCCAGAAACTGGAGCCTGAATCTGGTGGACGGCTTCATCTATACCTCGGCTTCCCGCGGATGCGGCGAGGCCATATCGAGCATCGATGCCATCCGGATTTCCGATCCCGCGCGTCCCGTTTCGCGCTTCTATCCGAGCACCGGCAAGGCGTCCGGACCCTGGGGCCGCGGCGGCATCGTGGCCGGGCCGTCCGGCGTCTTCGCGCAGACCGCGGACGGCGCCTGGGATCCCGCCTCCGGCCGTTTCGGCAACAGCATTCTGGAGCTGTCGAATGATCTGCGCCTCACCGATTCCTATACCCCCGCCAATTACGATTACCTGAATCGCAAGGATCTCGATCTCGGCTCCGCAAGCCCTGTCGTCTTCCCCTTTCACGATTGGACGCTCGTCGCCGCCGCCGCCAAGGAAGGCGTCATTTATCTGCTGGACGCCGCGGATCTGGGCGGCCCCAATCATCACGCGCCGCTCTACGCGTCTCCCCGCTATGGAAACGACGCCGTTACGTTCCACTACACCGGCGTCTGGGGCGCGATGACCACTTTTGTGGACGCGAGCGGCGACCGCTGGCTGCTGGTTCCCATGCAGGGTCCGCCCGCCGCCGCCACCGCCGCTTCCTTCGCCCGGTCGAACGGCGCGGTGGTGAACGGCTCCGTCATGGCGTTCAAAGTCGTGATGCGCGCCGGCAGGCCGGCCCTTGATCCCCGGTGGATGTCAAACGATCTGGATGTCCCCGGCATTCCCGTGATCGCCAATGGCGTAATTTACGTGCTAGCGACCGGCGAGCGCGCCGGCGAATTGAACCGGCCGCCGCGCAAGCCGGGCGCGAAAGTAGGTCTCCCGCCGGCCACCGCCATTCCGCGCGGCGTTCCTGGCGCCGATCGCGATTCGGCCTGGATTGCCGCCCAGTATGGTCCGGACGGGCAGGAAGTCGGCAATCGCTATTCAGGCGCCCGCGAAACCACCCACGCCGTGCTCTACGCCCTCGACGCCGAAACCGGCAGCGAGCTGTATTCGAGCGGCGCCGCCATCGACAGCTGGACCCACTACGGCGCGCTCGCCATCTCGAACGGCCGCATCTTCGTCAGCACGTACGCGGGCCGCGTCTACGCCTTCGGGGTGGAGTAGGGCGGCCCCGATGCTCGCGCGAATCTGAGCACCACAATTCCAATCGCCGCAAAGAGAATCGCCAGTCGATAGCTTGCGGGTTCCGGCGTCACGTACGACCAGGATGTCTGGGCGGCGAAGTCCCGGCTGTAGGAATCGCCTCCGAGCAAGTAAGCGACGTCCAGTGTTCCGCTGGCGTTCCCCGTAACGGTGAACTGAGTGCGTCCGTCCGCTGGACCCATATAATATCCGCAGAACCAATAGTCATCGCAATACAGATACGCTCCCCGGGCAAGCGTATCGACGAACGCAACATAGGTCCCGCCGGGATGAATCGCCACCGGATCGATCGCTGCCGGGGAACCGAATTGGCTTCCGGGTGGAGGCGTACCGGCGCCTCCCGGAGGGAAACCGGGTCCCCGGACATCGCCCATGAATTCATTCACATCGACGTACGGCCCGTCATTCGCCAGCCAGGATTCGTAGAAACCGTAATCCGCGGTAACCGGATTGACCCCGCAATAGTTCGGCTGGTAGAAGCCGCATTGGCTGGGATTCAGATCCGTAAATGGCCCTGGACTCACCAGGCCTGTGAAGGTGAACGACAATGCCGCGCTCGTAACCGTGGCCTGAGCCGGCAGTGCGCTTAAATCGAAAACCAGGTCTTTCGTCACATAGTCGGCGAAGGCTGCGCTGGCCAGCGCCAGCCCGAAGATTGCGGATCGACATATTGATGCGCCTCCGCTCGCCATTATGCTCCGGGCTATTCGCTCTTTCATGTGGATTTGCCTCGTTTGAATCTCAGCAATTCCGTGCGCATTCCCTGCCAGTATCCCCAACGTCTTCAGTGGACGCCCGATGCGCTCGATCCTCTCCTGCTGCGCGTGGGCTCGCCTCGGCGTCACTTCGCGCCATTGCCGCACCGTTCTGGGCCGGATAACGCAGCCGCCGCGCATCGCCCATTGCGCCTGTCCCTCAGGCCACCGGAGTCGCGCGCTGTTTCCTCCTGAAGAAGATCACGGAAATCACGCTCACAGTGCTGCTGATTTGCGCGGACGAAATACCGGCTCCCCGTCCGTCCAGGCGCGACGCGGAACTCTCTCCCATGCTTGAGATCCACAAGCGACAGGGCCGTCGTTCGCGGGAAGGCCTGCATTCCCCCGATCCCTTCGGACGCAGCATCGAAATATAAGATGAATACTTGTTTGAGCAGGACAAGGTTCACGCAAAGCCGACGCATTCCGCTTCGGACCTGGCGGCCGGCGTTCACCACGAAATATCACTCGCGGATAAAGCGATCCCCACCGATCGACTCGCGGCAAAGGCGCGCTCGAAGAACGATCGCAAGCCGTTTTTTGAGATGAAGGCGGGAACGGAAATGTGGCAAAACGCAAATCGGTGGGTGCTCAGGATGCTGACCATCGACAGGCGAAATAATCGCTACACCGAAAAGATCGTTGATCCCCAAAGTGATTCTTCGATCAGGCACTGCGAGGAGCCGTTGTCGAGTCACCAGGGGCATGGCTCTGCTCGTAAGAGCGCGAGCAACCGCCAGGAACCCATCTCGAAGTAGCTACAGGCGCGACACCAACCCCTGACCGGAGAGCCGCTGTACAGGTCAGAACGCAATGCAAGCAACCCCGGCGGCGCCACGTTCCAGCAGGCCGCGCAGCAGCATGCCTTCCTCGAACCGATCCTTCGAAAACCCTCCGGAATCACCCGTTTAGTTCCAACGGCTTGTGAGGGCCCCGCCTCCTGACAGGCTTGGGGTCGTAGTGAATGCAGCGTCCGAGCCGCCAATTGTGACACTTGCTGCAGATATCGGCTGAGACCACCTGATCCGGCGCGACCGGATCGATGGGGCGCCGCTTGAGTGCGACTTCGAATCCGATGTGCTCGAGTCGCCTGGTCAGCTTGCGAGCGGCGCGTTCCGGATTGCGGCGATCGAAGTAATCTCCCCCGCGCTCTTCATAAACGACGCCATCGCGTACGATGCGCCAGATGATCGTCAGTATCCGATGAGCCACCGCAACGGCCGCTTTCTTCAGCCCGCGCTTCGCCGCGATGCGAAAGAACAGAGCGCGCAGAAATCCGTCCCTGGCCCGGCCCGCGGCCCACGCGCTTTGCACCAGAATGCGCCGCAAATAGCGATCGCCCTTTCGCGTCTTGCCCGAGAATCGCTTGCCCGCGCTCTCCGCATTGCCGGGACACAGCCCTGCCCAACTCGCCAGATGCGCCGCATCGGGAAATACGCTCATATCGGTTCCGATCTCCGCAATCACCGGAATCCAGTACACGCCCGTCGATTCCATCGCCACCTGTCTGACGTTGCGCTCCTTCAGCCAGCCGCGCAGACGGCGCAGCTCGTGCGTGAAGGTCCCGAATACAGCCTCTTCCACGTCGATCTTTCCACTGCCGGGCACGCGGCGGCGGATGCAGACGGCGACCGATGTCTTATGCACGTCCAGACCGGCGCAACG
>DAIDJK010000166.1 GCA_027450225.1 Bryobacterales bacterium
GGCGGAGGAGGTGGAAGCCGCCGCGCGATTCGTGAGCGAATCGGCCGCCATCGATGCGGTGCTCGTTACGCGCGGCTCCGAGGGAATGATGCTGGTGAGACGCGGCCAGCCTGTCCTCGAGGTGCGCGGCCGGCCGCGGGAGGTTTTCGACGTTTCCGGCGCCGGCGATACGGCTGCGGCCAGCCTTGCGGTGGCGTGCGCGGCGGGCGCTCCGCTCGAAACCGCTGTGCAGCTGGCCAACGTCGCCGCGGGACTCGTGGTCGCGAAGCTGGGCACCGCAACGGTCACTCGCGACCAGCTGGCCTGGGAAGTGGAGTCCGGGCAAAGATTCACGCCGGGCGATCGCATTCGCGACTCTGACGCCGCCATCGACCAGATGGTCAAATGGCGACGCGCCGGCCTGCGCGTGGGCGCGATTGCCGGCCGCTTCGACCTTCCCCAGCCGGACCTGCTCGAACTGCTTCGCGCCGCCCGCGCGCAATGCGACAAACTGGCCCTCGCCGTAATCACGGACGCGCCGCCGCCGGCCTCGCCGCAAGCCGCTGCTTTGTGCGAACTGCTCGCTGCGCTCGTGTGGGTGGATCTGGTGGCTCCGTGTACCGAGGCGTCTGCGGCGCGGTTCGTCGCGCACAGCTCATTGGCGGCGTGAAGTCCGGCTGTTGCGTTCATGTGAGAAACTGTCGGCTTCATGACCCTGTCGCGGTTTCGAGCCGCATGCTGTCTCGTCCTGATCGCCGCTTCCGGAATGGGGCAGGGTCCCTCGCTCGTCAGCGACGCCACCAGCGCGCCTCACAGGGAAGTGCTCGATTACGCAGTCGAATGGCGGCTGGTGCCCGCCGGCGATGCGAAATTTACCTGGACTTCTCTCTCCAGTTCACCGCTCGGCGCGAGCGAAGTGCGCCTGCATCTGGAATCGAAAGGCCTCGTCTCGCGCCTGTTCCGCGTGAACGACGACTACACCTCCATGATGGGTCCGGATTTCTGCGTGCAGAATACTTTTCTGACGGCGCACGAAGGCAGCCGCAACCGCGAAACGCGCGTCACCTACGACCCGCAGCGCCATCAGGCCGATTTCCTCGAGAAGGATCTGAACAAGAACGCGACCGTCGCCCATCAGGTGGAGATTCCGTCCTGCGTGCACGACGTGATCGGCGCGCTGATGGTGCTTCGATCCCTGCATCTCGATCCGGGTAAAACCGCCCAGATCCCGGTGAGCGACGGCAGAAAATTCGCCCAGATCAAAGTAGAGGCGCAAACCAAAGAGCAGTTGAAAACGTCTTTTGGAACGTTGAACACCATCCGCTACGAAGCGTACGTCTTCAATAACGTGCTCTACAAGCGATTCGGCCATCTCCACATCTGGATGACGGATGACGAGCGGCGGCTGCCGGTGCAGATCGAGGTCCGCCTGCAGTTCACGATCGGAACCCTGACCCTGCGGCTGTCGAGAGAGGAGAAATCGTGAAGCTGCCGCTCTTTCTTCTCTTCCTTCCTCTTCTCCTTGCGATTCCCCTCTTCGCCCAGGCGCCCGCTGCTTCGGCCGGTCCGGCGGCGCTGAGTCCGAAGGATGCGGGCTCGCTCGAAACCCGCATGCTCCAGCTTGTGGAATCCACCGCCGTGGCTGTGCCCGGTCTGGTGCGGGCCAGCGAACCGGTGAAGCAGAATGCGGAGATGACGTTCAGCGCCATCGAGAGGAGTCCGCAGAACGCCGCGCTGCTCTACCAGTTCATCAATCAGGTGAAGGCCTACCTGGCGCTTTCGGATTCGATTCCCCGGCCCTATCCCTTTCCTGAAACCGCGGACCGCCAGTTCGCCGAACTGCGCGACGATCTTGCCCGTATCCAGCAGCATTTCGAGGCCATTCTGCAGGTGAAACAGCTTGCCGCTGCGCCGGGCGAGACCGATCCCGACAATCTGCGCAAGTTCGCCGATGCGGATTCGAAACTGCCGCCGCCCGGCAAATTGCCGCGCGTGGTTTTTCTGGGCGATTCCATCACCGAGAACTGGCGGCTCAACGAATACTTCACCGGGCGCGATTTCATCAACCGTGGGATCGGCGGCCAGACTACGTCCCAGATGCTAGGCCGTTTCCTGCAGGATGTGGTGGCGCTTCATCCCCGCGCCGTCGTCATCATGGGCGGCATCAACGACATCGGCCGCGGCATTGCAGAAGCTTCGATCGAGCAGAATCTCGAAATGATGGGCGATCTCGCAAAGCAGAACGGCATCCGCCCCCTGTTCAGCTCGATCCTGCCCGTGAGCGATTATCACAAGGCGGCCGACCCGCGGTTCGAGATGACAAGAGATCATCCGCCGGCCCTGATCTCGCGCGTTAACCAGTGGCTGCAGAATTATTGCGCGCGCGAGCGGTTCGTCTACGTCAATTACGTCCCGCCGATGGTCGACGCCAAAGGCCAGATGCAGGCCGATCTCGCCGACGATGGCCTGCATCCCAACGGCAAAGGTTATCGCGTGATGTCGCCTGTGGCGCTCGAAGCAATTGGGCGTTCGCTCGGCGGCGCATCCCCTGAGGATAGCGATCAGGCGAAACGCCGCATCAGGCTGTTCGGCAACAAATAAAAGCCGGAATCAGATCGCCCGGCGACCGCCGATGATCTGAATCAGCGCGATCACGATCGCAATCACCAGCAGGATATGAATGAATCCGCCAAGCGTGTACGATGTGACCAGACCGAGCAGCCACAATACGAGCAGGATTACGAATATTGTCCAAAGCATAGCGTTTCTCCGGTCCGGCGCTTAACGGATATGCCAGACATCGTTCCATGGATGCACTTTCAGTGCCGCGTTTGAAACCGCGCGCAGGCGTGCGTAAGAATCCTTACCCGAAATCCCCTTCCCGGCCACTGGAGCAAATCGCGCGCATCGGCATCCATACCTCGCGCTCGAAGTCGCTCGAGAACTCGGCTGAGATCGCGCACGCGCTTGGCGCAAACGCATTTCAGATCTTCTCATCCAGCCCCAGAATGTGGCGGGCATCGCCGCCCGACCCCGCCGATGTGCAGCGCTTTCTCGCCGCTCGTCAGAAATATGGGCTTGCGCCGCTCGCCATTCACGTCAATTATCTGATCAATCTCGCCACGCTCGATCCGGTCATCCGTGAGAAGTCGATTGTCGCGTTCCGCGGCGAACTGGACCGCGCGCAAATGGTTCGCGCCGATTATCTGGTTCTGCATCCCGGCAACTACAAAGGCCAGTCGCTCGAAGAAGGCATCGCCGCGCTGGTGCTCGGTCTGGCTGAGGCCGCGCTCGGATTCAGCGCTCCCGGACTCACTGTGCTGCTCGAAAACACGGTCGGCTGCGGCTCTCAGATCGGCAGCCGCTTCGAGGAACTGCGCGCCATTCGGGATCTTGCCGCGCGCGAAACCGCTCTGCCCCTTGCGTACTGCCTCGACACTTGCCATCTCTTCGCCGCCGGATTCGATATCGCCCGTCCGAAGGGGCTGGACGCGACTGTGAGCAGCATCGAAAGCACGCTTGGCCTCGACGGCGTACGCATGATCCACGCCAATGATTCGAAGGGGCCGCTCGGGTCGCGGCTCGACCGCCACGCCAATATCGGCGAAGGCCACATCGGCGAGGATGGATTCCGCGGCATCCTCGCGCACCCGGCGCTTCGCCACAAGCCTTTTATTCTGGAAACGCCGGTCGACGAAGAGGGCGACGACCGGCGTAATGTCGACGCACTGAAGCGGCTCTGGCGCGCTTAGGCTAGTACTTCTTCGTGTAGCCGTTGCGTTCGTTGGTCACTTCGAAGTGCCCATCCTTGTGGGCCACCAGCTTCAGGCCGTAACCTTTGTCCCCGTTCGTGGACATGTTCGCGATCTCGTCTTCGGCCGTGTTGTATTCCTTGCCGCCTGCGTCCGAATAATGCAGCGTCCAGGTATCTTCCACGCCCGGCGTCTCCTTGATGTTCTTCAGCGCCTCGAGCGTGCCGCCCTTGGTTTCGCCGTTGTCCATCAGAGCCACCTTCGGGTGCAGCGCGTGAAGCATCTGCGGCGAGCCGCTCATGTTCATCCCGTGGTGGCTCACGATGTAGACATCCACGTGGCCGATCTTGTTCACCGGGCAAAACAGCCCTTCTTCCTTGTTCCACAGCAGATCGCCCAGATCCACGGTTTTGAACTTGCCGTACTGGATAAAGCTGCCGGTGGACTGGCCGTTTTCATCGTCCCGGATATTGCGCTTCTGGAAGCTCGAACAGTCCGCGTCCGGCTGGCCCGCTCCCGGCAGCGGGCTGTCGATCACCTTGCCGCCCGCGCTTACGATCTCCCACGTCAGCCCCTTGATCGGCAGCTTGTCGCCCGGCTTCACGATGATGCGATGCGCCTTTGTCGCCTCCGCCATGTAAGCGTCGAACAGCTTCTTGCCCTGCGGCGTGTTCACCTCCACGCTCTCGCCGTGATCCACGTAGTTCCTGATGGGAATCTTCGCCGCAATCGCGGGCACTCCGCCGACGTGGTCGGCGTGAAAGTGCGTGATCAGCAGATAGTCGATCTGCTTCACGCCCGCGTCCTGGCACGTCTTCGCAATGCGGTCCGCGTCGCGTCCGTCGAATCCTGCCCACCCGGTATCCACCAGAACCGTCTGGCCGGATGGTGTTACGAACAGCGTGGACTGGCCGCCCTCCACGTCGATCAGGTACGCCGTCAGATCGCCGGAAGCGGCGAATGCGGGGATGGAAAAGGAAGCGCACGCCAGTGCCGCGAGCGCAAATCGAGCCTTCATGGCCACGCATACTATCACGCGTGCTCGGCTACAATCACGAAGATCATGATCCGCCCGCTCACCCGCGGGTGCGCTGCCCACGCCGTCTGCGCCCTGCTGTTCATTTCCGCACCCCTGCCGGCCGGTACAGCCGGCGGCGGCAATTCAAAACGCCCCCTTGCGCACACGGATTACGATTCGTGGCGCTCCATCCTGAGTCCATCGCTCTCGCGGGACGGCGCATTCGCCGCGTATGTGCTCTTTCCCCAGCAGGGCGATGGCGAACTCGTGGTGCGGCAAAACGCCACGGGCAGGGAATTCCGCGCGCCGGCCGGCCAGCAGCCGCCTCCGCCGCGGCCGGATCCCACGTCGGAAACGGCGCCCCGGCCGCGCACCATCACTCTCGCGTTCGTCAACCGGAACAGGGCCATCGTGTTCACCACTTTCCCCTCGCATGCGGCGGTCGAAAGCGCGCGCCGCGACAAAAAACCGGCGCCCAAAAACGGACTCTCGATTCTCGACCTCGGCTCCGGCAAGCTCGTTCACATCGACAACGTCAGGGGCTTCGCCGCGCCGGAATCGGCCGGATCTTTCTTCGTCTACGCGAAGGAACCGGGCCCGAAGCAGAAAGCCGGCGATCTCGTCCTGCGCAGCTTCGATGGCGCGGAACGCGTGCTCGCCCAGACGGCCGTCTATACGCTCTCGAAGGATGGCGGGACGCTCGTCTACGCTACCGACAGCGGCGTCGAAGATCTGGAAGCGGACTCGCCATCCGCAAAGGAGATTCAGGCCGGCCGCGCGCAGTATTCGAAGCTCACCTGGAGCGAGGATCAGAAGCAGCTCGCCTTTGCCGGCGTTCCCGAAAAATCGCCCGCCACTATTTTTCTGTGGCCGCGCGGTTCGGCTCACGCCGCTGCCGTGGCCAGCCCCGCCACCGCGGGTTTCGAAAAAGGTTTCGCCCCCAGCGGCAACGGCGCGCTCGCGTTTTCGAAAGATGGCCGCCTGCTCTTTTTCGGATGTGCTCCGCCTGCTTCCGAACCCGTAGCCGCTGACGGCGCCGACACCGCCACGTTCGATCTCTGGACCTCAAAAGACGACTACATCCAGCCGATGCAGCACGTCCGCGCCCAGCAGGACAGGACCAGGACTTATCGCGCGGTCTGGCATGCCGATTCAGGCAAGGTGACGCAGCTGGCCGATCTTTCCCTCCAGCAGATCGCGCCCGCGGAAGCGTCCGGGTGGGCGCTCGGCGAGGACGATCGCGCCTATCGCGCCGAAGTCGAATACGGCGAGAGGTATGCGGACGCGTATGCCGTCAATGTCGATACCGGCGAGCGGCGGCTGATCGCAAGGAGCCACGAAGGGCGGCCGATACTGTCCCCCGATGGCGCGCATGCGCTCCTGTTCGCGGAAGGCAACTGGATCTCGATCTCGCTCGCCGATGGCCGCGCCGTGAACCTGACCGGCAAACTCGGCGTGAAGTTCTTCAACGAAGAATCCGACCTGCCCGCGGCGCCTCCGCCCTATGGCGCTGCCGGCTGGACGTCCGACAGCCGCTATGCGCTCATCTACGACCGCTTCGATATCTGGCGAGTTTCTCCGGATGGGGCCAACCCGCATATGGTCACCGCCGGCGCGGGCCGCCGGAATCGCATCGAATTCCGCTGCGTCAAACTCGACGAGCAGGAGAAATCCATCGACCCTGCAAAGCCGCTGCTGCTTCACGCCGAAGACACGGACACGCACGATACCGGCTTTTACCGCGCCACCCTCGAATCCGCCGCCGTGCCGGAACGGCTCGTCTGGGGCGCGAAGGATTACAAAATCGCCGCCACGGCGAAGGAATCTCCTGCTGTCCTCTTTACCGCGTCCACCTTCAGCGAATTTCCTGACCTGCAGCTCACCGATCGCGATTTTCACGATCCACGCCGAATCAGC
>DAIDJK010000167.1 GCA_027450225.1 Bryobacterales bacterium
TCTCGACATCCGCCGTGGTGAGATCTTCGCCGGGACGCGGCATGTAATAGAGATCGCCCGCCGCGGCGTCGAAATACCATTCGCCCGGGGAATCCAGAAACTCCAGGGCATTCTCCAGCCAGACTGGAGCGGGGAAACCGGGGCCGAGCACTGCTACTGCGTTCGAAACACAGGCAGGCGAGAGCGCGACATCGGCCACGGCGGCTGCAATGGTGACGTGGTCGAACGGGCACTTGATCCAGACGTAATCCCAGCGCGTGACCATGGTCACGTTCCGGAGATTGCCGAACGAAGCCACCGAAAGGTCCGTGGTGGTAAAGCCGTCGTTGGACCGCGCGACGCCGGCCGGCGCGGCCGCGGTTCGCGCGCGCGTGGCGCGATTGCCATTCACCCACATCTGAAGAATGCCGGGAATCGAACCCACATGAGCCTTCCAGACGCCGTTTGCGCCCTGCATCCAGCCGGTGACCTGTAAGCCGCCGGAGATGGCGGCGCTTTCGCCGGGATAGCTCATCCAGTGGATCTGGTTGCCGTTCTGGCCGGAATCGCCTGGTCCGAATGCGAGCGTTTGGGCCAGCCGGTATGTGCCGGCGCGAAGATAAACATAAATGTCGCTGGTGGCGGATGAGGAAATCGACCGCACCTGCTGTTGAGCGCGGGCAAGAGTAAGGAAGGGGCTGGAAATGGTTCCGGCGTTGGCGTCCGATCCGGACGGGGCGACGTAAATGACGGCTTCGGCCGGCGCGCCGGGAGTTGAAGCGGCCGCCGAAACAGCTGAAGAGGACCGAGTGCTGGATGGGGCTGAAGTTGTTCTCGCCGCGCCGGACGCTGCCGCCCTGGCTGGCGTGGGCAGGCAGAGCAGCGCCGTTGGGTTCGTTTTTTCGTTTTGCGCCGTGCCGGACGCAGCCGGAATGGAAGTGGGAACCCGCGGGGTGCGCATCATCGGTTGATATTCACCTGCCCGGGCGCTGGTTCCGGCGAGGAATAGCGCTGCTATTGCAAGCGACCTCTGTATCTGTAATGTCACGCACAGCTTATCGGTTGTGCGCAGGAAAAAATAGATTGGCTTTCGCGGTGACTTACCGAAACGTTACGCCCGGGATCAGCGGAGCGGGACGTGCACTGTTGGATATGTTGACAGCAGGCCTGTCAAGTCCTGTATTTGACGTGCTTTCAACAATTTCCGGCTGGTAATTGGCACTCGACAATCCGGTGTGCTAATAATGTGCTTTGGAGCGGGCCCAATCAGTTCGCTCCGATTGAACTCAATTCCCAACAAAATTTCTTAAGGAGGTTCACACCTGACAATGAAAATCCGTCCGCTCTATGACCGCATTGTGGTGAAACGCGTGGAGAGCGAAGCAGAAAAAACCCATGGGGGTCTCTACATCCCCGACAGCGCCAAGGAAAAGCCGCAGGAAGGCGAAGTGGTTGCCGTGGGCAAGGGCAAGCGTCTGGAAGATGGCAAGGTGGTGCCGCTCGACGTGCAGGCCGGCGATCGCATCCTTTTCGGCAAATATTCCGGCAGCGACATCAAGCTGGATGGCGAAGAGTATCTGATCATGCGCGAAGACGAGGTGCTCGGCATCCTCGATTCGAAGCCGGTGGCCGCGAAGAAGGCCAGCTAAGGCTCGCTCGCGTTTTCAACAAGTTTCCAATTCAAGGAGAAAATAAATAATGGCAAAGCAGATTGTTTATGCGGAAAACTCCCGCCAGGCGATCCTGCGCGGCGTCAATCAGCTGGCTGACGCCGTGAAGGTGACGCTCGGTCCCAAGGGCCGCAACGTAGTCCTCGAAAAGAAGTTCGGCGGACCGAACATCACCAAGGACGGCGTGACCGTTGCGAAGGAAATCGAGCTGAAGGATCCGCTCGAGAACATGGGCGCGCAGATGGTGCGCGAAGTTGCGTCGAAGACCTCCGACATCGCCGGCGACGGCACCACCACGGCGACGATTCTCGCTCAGGCGATCTTCCGCGAAGGCGTGAAGGCCGTGGCCGCGGGCGCGAACCCGATGGCGCTGAAGCGCGGCATCGACAAGGCCGTGGAAGCGGTGACGAACCAGATCAAATCGCTCAAGAAGGACATTTCGGGCGACATGATCGCGCAGGTTGGCACGATTTCGGCCAACAGCGATCACACGATCGGCGACACGATCGCGGAAGCGATGAAGAAGGTCGGCAAGGACGGCGTCATCACCGTTGAAGAATCGAAGACGATGGCGACCGAGCTCCAGACCGTGGAAGGCATGCAGTTCGACCGCGGCTATCTTTCGCCCTACTTCGTGACCGACGCCGACCGCATGGAATGCGTCCTCGAGGATCCGTACATCCTGATCCACGAGAAAAAGATCAGCAACATGAAGGACCTGCTGCCGCTGCTCGAGCAGATCGCCCGCTCCGGCCGCCCGCTGCTGATCATCGCCGAAGAAGTGGAAGGCGAAGCGCTGGCCACTCTGGTTGTGAACAAGCTGCGCGGCACGCTGAACGCGGCTGCGGTGAAGGCTCCGGGCTTCGGCGATCGCCGCAAGGCCATGCTGGAAGACATCGCGATCCTGACCGGCGGCAAGTCGATCATGGAAGAGACGGGCATCAAGCTGGAAGGCGTTCGTCTGGAAGATCTCGGCAAGGCCAAGCGCGTCACGATCGACAAAGACAACACGACGATCGTGGATGGCGCCGGTACGCAGAAAGCGATTGAAGGCCGTATCCGGCAGCTCCGTCAGCAGATCGAGGAGACCACCTCGGACTATGACCGCGAGAAGCTGCAGGAGCGGCTGGCGAAGCTGGCCGGCGGCGTGGCGGTGATCAAAGTCGGCGCCGCGACCGAGACCGAAATGAAGGAGAAGAAGGCTCGCGTTGAGGATGCACTGCATGCGACGCGCGCGGCTGTCGAGGAAGGCATCGTGCCGGGCGGCGGCGTGGCGCTGCTGCGCGCGGCGAAGTCTCTCGAGAATCTGAAGGTGCCGGGCGACGAGCAGATCGGGGTGGATATCATCCGCCGCGCCTGTGAAGAGCCG
>DAIDJK010000168.1 GCA_027450225.1 Bryobacterales bacterium
CTTCGCGCGCGGCTGAGCGCGAGGATGCGGGAAGCCGGTGAGAACGCATCCGTTCGGCCCTGCTGGTTCCCCTATTGCTGAAGGAAACTCACCGTCAGGAAAGGCTGCCCTCAGGTTCGGAACATCGGTTGCACCGAGGCAGTGCGCCGGACAAATTGCTGACGCAATACTCCCGGCAACATTCTTGAAAAGCGCGCTACACGGCAGCGATGACGCGCAGCACGCGAACGGAGACTGCTATGAGATCAACGATTCTGCCGGCGATTACGGCCGGATTGTGCTTTGCTGTGGCGGCTCCCGCGCTCCATGCGGGCGAGTGGAACCAGATGACGGATTTTACGATCAACGAACCAGTTGAAGTTCCGGGGCACGTGCTAAGTCCAGGCTCCTATGTCTTCAAATTGACCGACACGAACACCAACCAAAATACGGTCCAGATCTACACGAAGGATATGAAGCACCTTGTGGGTACATTTCTGACCGTTCCGGATTATCGTCTGCGAACGCCTTCCAAGGCGATTATGAACTTCAAGGAGCGCGCCGCAGGTTCGCCTGAGGCGGTGAAAGCCTGGTTCTATCCGGGCGATCACTACGGCCATGAGTTCGTATACCCCAAAACCGAAGCTGTGAAGCTGGCAAAGGCCAATAATGAACCGGTACCCGCCATGGAAGACAACCAGTACAATTCACCCTCCATGCGGTCCGGCCATGTAAAAGTAGTGAAGCCCACTGGCGAGGAAGTCGAGGTAATCGAAATCTACGGCAGCGCTCCCCAGAACACGAGCAGTAACAACTCCGGCCGGAACGGGCAGGGAACCGCGGGTAACAGCGGCAACGGCTCTGGCAGCAGCACCGGTCATCAGCGATAGCCGTGCGGGCGTGCGTTGCAGCCGCGTTTCTTTGCGGCGCCCTGGCATGGGCCGCGCAGAATTCGGGAGCGTCCGCCGATGGCGCTCCCGTCATTTCGGACAACGTCAACCTGGTGGTTCTGCACCCCGTTGTGCGCGACGGCGCGGGGCGGTTTGTTTCGGATCTGAAAGCAGACAACTTCAAAGTCTTTGAAAACGGCCGGCTGCAGACCATTCGTGAGTTCAGTCATCGGGACGCGCCTTTAGCCGCCGGATTGCTGGTCGACTCAAGCGGCAGCATGGGCCCGAAGAGACCTTCCGTAATCGCCGGCGCGCTCGAGTTCGCCCGCAGAAGCAACCCTGAAGATCAGATTTTCGTTCTCGATTTCAACGAGCACGTTTATTCCGCTATGCCGCACGGCGAGTTGTTTTCCTCCAGTCCCGCGGATCTCTCAGCCGCGATCGAAGCCGCGCCGACATCGGGCGAGACTGCGCTTTATGATGCGATTAAAGCCGGCTACGAACGGCTGGCCCGGTCCACGATCGACAGCAAGGCGCTCGTGGTGATCAGCGATGGAGAAGATAACGCCAGCCACACCATGCTGGGTGAATTGCTCGCTCTCTCGGAACGCTCTGACGTGATTGTCTATGCGATTGGCATCTTCGATGAGGACGATTCCGACGGCAATCCCGGCGCGCTGAAGCGAATAGCGCGGGCTACAGGCGGACGGGCGTGGTTTCCGAAGAGCGCCTCGGAAACGGCCTCGTTGTGCGGCAGGATCGCGGAGGATCTTCGCAATCAATATACGATCGGATATTCGCCGGCGGACTCTGCGATGAATGGAACTTTCCGGGCGATCACGGTCGTAGCAACCGATCCTCGGGGCCACAAACTGCGAGTGAGAGCGCGCGCCGGATACGTCGCGGCCCCGGAGAACGGTAAATCGAAGTAACGAGTACCATGGTGCCCGGGGCGGGAATTGAACCCGCACCCTCCTTGCGGAAGAACGGATTTTAAGTCCGTTGCGTCTGCCGATTTCGCCACCCGGGCATGTTGAAAACCAATGGCGTAATCGATTATCGCGCAGCCTCGCCCCCGTCATTTCATCGACACGTGAGAGCAGCACGCGGCAGAGTTGAATCTCCAGCGCGCATTTCATGACCGATGCCCAGATCGCCCTTCTTCACGCCCGACCCCGCCAGCGCGTTCCACGCACTTTCCCCGGATCTCCGAAAGCGGCCCGATGTCTCGCGTGGAGAGTGCACGTGCTGCATTCTCCGCTGCCTCGGCCATGTCGGGCGCGCTCGAGCAATCACTTCATCCGTTGGTTCTGGCTATAAGTTCGAGAGACCTGAAGTTCAGGACGCGTATATACGTCGCGTCGCACAGGATATCGCCCTGGCCGTCCCGTGGGCGTCGATTTCCATAAAAACGAAAACGCGCCAGCGTCCGACAGCCTGAAAATCCATGTGGATGTTCAGGCAGCCGTCTGCTGGCGCGCTGCCGGGAAGTTGAAGTCAGGACCGATGAAAACCGTACCGAAATGCTGGCGCGGGCAGGCTACGGATTATTCCGGGAAAGAGATTTACCCGGCGAACGCGCTTCCTGTCCCGCGCAGCCGCTTACGCTCTGCGCCGCCGGCGCAGCAAGCCGACGCCGATGAGGCTCGAACCCAGCAGTACAAACGTTGCCGGCTCCGGAACCTGCTGAAGATTGCCGCTCGAGGAATACGGAACGATCACGCGTCCAATGTTGCCCTGCTCGGTTCCATCGCCAAGCGCGCCGGGCGCGTACTTTGTTCCCTGGCCTTCGTACCACCCCAGCGCTTCGGCGTTCGTCGTCGAAACGAAGCTGAAGCCGCTGATTGTGGCGGGACCGGTCATCGTCGTGGTCCCCGTATAGTTCATCTGAATGTCCGAAATCGATGCCTGGTTGGGAGCAGTTACATTGAACGCGTCCTGGGCATGCGTGTCCGCGCTGCCGCCCCAGCCAGCCGGGGCGCTGATCGGAAACGCTGTCGGCGAGCCGAAATCGAGAATACTGAAGAAATTCGGCCACGCCTGCATCGCGCCCGTTGCAAGGCCCACTGCCGGCCTCACCTGCTGGTCAGCCGCCATACTGACCGAGTAGGTCCAGTTGTAATCTCCCGCATACGGCCCGGTTGAGATGGGCGTGATGCTGCTGAGAGTGGGAATGAGATCCGCGTACATCAAGCCGCTCGTACAGAGCAGTGACGCAGCGAGTAAGAAGTGCTTCATGGAGTTCCTCCGCTGGTATATTCGCTTCCTGGCAGAAGCTATTCGGAGCATAGAAAGAGACTGTCGGCGCAACAACTGCCGGGTGCGAGAAAGCGAACGATACTGCTGCTCGCAATGGCAGAAAACAACGTTCGATTTCGGCAAGGGATCTGAAGCGCGTGATTTTTCACCGCTCGCCACAGTACTACTGAATCCATAGGAGCAGCCGTGTCTGTTTTGAACCACACGGGGAAAGCGTGGCTTGTACGGACGGGTTCGATGCTACACTCACAAAACCCGGTCAGCGCACGGATGAAACAATCGTCGAATCTGGATCTTCTTCGCGCCGTGGCGGTGTCGCTCGTCCTGTTCGGCCACTTTGTCGTCTACAGCGGAGTGCGGAACGCGTTCTTCACCCGATTTTTCGCGGACATCGAGACGCTGACGTGGTTTGCCGTTCTAGTCTTCTTCATCCACACGTCTCTCGTGCTCATGATGTCGCTCGCGAGACTGGAAAAAGGGCTTGCCGACGGCCTCGTCTGGAGATTCTACGTTCGCCGCGCGGCGCGAATCTATCCACTTGCAGCCGCCGTTGTCTTCATCTGCTATGCAGCGCACATCCCGCCGTTTCCGGGCGTGCCGGCATGCGGCGCGTCGGCCGCGGAGAGGCTTTCGAATCTGTTTCTCACGCAGAACATCACGCAATCGTGCGTGGTCTCCGGCCCTCTCTGGAGTCTGCCGTTCGAAGTGCAGATGTATCTGCTTCTTCCAGCGTTTTATCTGTTTGGCAAGAGACTCCGTTGGCCGGCATTCATTATCGCGATCGGATTCGTCCTCTGGTACATCAGCCGGAAAGCCGTTCCATATGATCTGCTGCGATACGCCCCCTGGTTTTCCATGGGCATTTACGCGTTCTTTCGCCGGACGAAGCAGTCGCTCGATGCGAGATGGTTTTTTGTGGCTTTGGTGTTTCTGATCGGAGGAAAGGCTGCGTCAACGCACATCCGCAGTTTCATCTCCGGATGGATCGCGTTCGCTATCGGAATCGTTTTTTGCCACGTTCTGCCAATGTGCCGCGACATCAGCGCCGCCTTCATCACGCGCCCGGCCGCGTTTATCGCGAAGTATTCGTACGGCATTTACCTGGTTCACGCGCCGCTGTTGTGGCTGGTCTTTTTCAGGCTTCCCGCCATACCCCTGTACGTGAGAATTCCCCTTTTCCTGGCGCTTGTGATGCTGGCTTCGATCGCTCTCTATCACGCGCTGGAAGCGCCGCTCATCCGGTTCGGAGCCCGGGTATCGGCCCCGCGCGCGCACAGCAGCGCCGCCAGCGAACTGGCGCGGTCCGCCACCGCGCCATAGTTCGCGCCGGTTCAGTATCTGTACCAGACTGCGAGCGTGTCTCCGGACTGTGGAATGTCTCCCCCGGCAAACGTGATCGTTGAGCCCGCGAGGGAAAAGTCCCTGCCCTGGCTGAGCGCCAGACCATTGCGGATCAGCAGAAGACTGGCCGCGGGATTCGGCGCATGCGCCAGCGAGAAGGCGGCATTCGTTCCGTTCACGCTCCCGCCCGGCGTCTCGGCGTCCGAGAAATTGGGAGCACCGGGCGCGTCGATCTCGATCGCGCTCACCTTCGGATTGGAAGTCACCGGGACAAGCTGGATGTCGATCTGGCCGCTGGTCACCATCACCACATAAGTTCTGTCTACAGCGATGTTCGCTCCGCCCGCCGCGGCGAACGGATCGAAATTGCTCGCCACCGTCGAGCCGTTGATCACGATGTTGAACACTCGCTGTCCGGCCGACGTATACCAGATCTCGGCGAATTTCAGCGTGACGCTGTACTGGCCGTTGGCAACCGCCGTCACGTATTCGAGCGTCGCGCCGTTCCCGTAGTGCTCGGTTTGGTACAGCCCGGGCGTCGCCGTGTTTGCGATCGACGCGGCCGTCGCGTAAGTTCCCCCGCCCGTGAATCCGTTGTCCGCCGCCCAGACGTGGCCTGCGTTATCCGTAAAAACCGGTCCCCCCGCGTTCATCCGGATGCTGTCGGCGCGCAGCGCCGCGTTCGCCACCGCGATTATCAGCGCTCCCTGCGCGATTCGCCGAATGTGTTTCTTGATTTCGCTTCTCATGAATGCAAAAAGGGCCGCTCGAAGGCGGCCCGATGCTCCTCTGCACAAGAGTCTAGAAGCGAGTTCCCGGAAACGACGCATCGCCGAGCGCCAAATGCCCGGATTTACAGACATTTCGCCCGCCAGCGCCGTTGTGACCGGATTCAGCTAGTTCAGCAGCTTGCCCTGCCGCAGGTAGGCCGGAACGTCCAGTTCCTCTTCGAACATGCCCGCGCCGTTCGCGGCAATCGGCTCCGGCGCTCCTTCGGCCGCCATCACCCCGGCCGGCACGGTCACGGGGGATGGAATTGCCGGCGCGGGCGTGGACTCCGGCGTCCGCTCGGTGAAGAACTCGTTCACAGCGCGGATTTCGATGGCCGATTCGCGCTTCTCTTCGACCGGCGCAAACCCTGTCGCAATCACCGTCACCTTCGCGGTATCGCCCATCTCCTCCTTCGTGATCACGCCGAAGTTGAGCTGCAGATCGTCCGAATCGCTCGCTTCGCGAATGATTGAACACGCCTCGTTCAATTCGTGCAGACCGATCTCGCCCGATGCCGTGATGTTCATCAGCACCTGCCGCGCGCCGCGAATCTTTGTATCTTCGAGAAGCGGGGAATTGATGGCCGCCCGCGCCGCTTCCACGGCCGCGTTCGGTCCCTTCGCGACCGCGTTCCCGATCAGCGCGTGTCCCATGCCCGAGATCGCCGCCTTGATATCGGAGAAATCCAGATTGATCAGGCCCGGCGTCAGGATGATTTCACTGATCCCCTGCACCGCCTGCCGCAGCACGTCATCGGCGATCCGGAATGCCTGGGAAACGCTGGTCCCCTTCGCCGCGATTTTCAGCAGCCGGTCATTCGGAATCGTCGTCAGAATGTCCACCGACGACGCCAGATCCGCCACGCTGCGCTCCGCCTGCCGCATCCGCTTGCCGCCTTCGAATGTGAACGGCTTCGTCACCACCGCGATCGTCAGCGCATCCAGTTCCTTCGCCAGCGTCGCCACTACCGGCGATGCGCCTGCGCCGGTTCCGCCACCCAGTCCGGCCGTCACGAACACCAGATCGGCGCCTTCCAGAATGCTCAGGATTCGTTCCGTATCTTCCAGCGCCGCCTGCCGGCCGATGGAAGGATCGGACCCGGCGCCCAGTCCATTGGTGATTTTCGCGCCGATCTGAATTTTGTTGGGAACCTTTGAGGCTTCGAGCGCCTGCGCATCCGTGTTCATCACATAGAACTGGACGCCTTCGAGGCCTTCCTCATACATGCGGCCCACGGCGTTCGATCCGCCGCCGCCCACGCCGATTACCTTGATTCGCGCGCCCTTGCGCGTTTCTTCCTGCAACTCGTATTTCAATGCGTCCATATTTCCTGCGCGCGCCGGCCGCCCGATCAGTGGCCTGTGCGCTCTCTCCTTTGCCCTCGAATCCGCCGCCCGCTATCTCAGAATCCGCCCCAGCATTCCCACCGATTGCCGCTCCAGATCCACCATGCTCCGCAGCCGCGCCGAATACATCGCCAGCCCAGCCACGCACGTCCATTCCGGCGTGTTCAGGCGCTCCGGCCACTCCAGAATCCCCTGGGCGAGACCTATCCGCGCCGGCGCATCCAATACCCGTTCGGCTACGTCGCAGAGCCCGGCCAGCAGCGCGCCCGCACCGCAGATCACGAGGCCGCTGGCGATCGCCCGCTGCATTCCCACGCGCGCCAGTTCGCCGCGCACCATCTCGAACAACTCCACAGCGCGAGATTCGAGAATGCCGTTGATCAGCCTCCGCGGCGCGTCCTTTGCATCCCGCCCCCACGTGTCCGGAATCGGCAGTTCCACCACGGAATTCTGCGGCGTGCCATCCGTCATCGCGCTCCCGAATTCTTCTTTCACGATGTTCGCGGCGTCCACCGGAATACGCAGCGCATGCGCCAGATCGCGCGAGAAATGCTCCCCGCAGATCCGCAGCGTGCTGGCCAGTTGCGCCGATTCGCCATGGAAGCAGATCAGCTCCGTCGAGTGCGCCCCGATATCGATCAGCGCCACCCCTTCGCGCCGGTCTTCCGGCAGCACGGACGCATAACACGCAGCAATGGGCTCGAACACCGTCTCATCCACCGAAAGGTGCGCTCGATTGATCGCGCCCACCAGGTTCGCATGATCCTGCCCCGAGACCGTCACCAGATGCGCGTTCGCCTCGATCACGGAAGCCAGCATCCCGCGCGGATCGTGAAATCCCGGATGGTCGTCCACCACGAAATCCTGCGGCAGAAGCTGCAGAATCATCCGGTCTTCCTGCATCTGCACATTGCGCGCGCGGTCCATTGCGCGGTTTATGTCTCGCTGCTCGATTTCTCGTGGCCGCCCGAGGTCCATGCGTCCGCGCGTATTGGCCCCGCGCGTCGTCAGCCCCCCGATGCCCGCTACCACGGTTTCGATCGCCGTCTGCGCCGAGCGCTCGGCCTCCTCCGCAGCGGCCAGGATGCATTCGGAAACGGCCTGCTGATCCGCGATGCGGCTCTTCGTCCATCCCTGCGACGGCGCGCTGCCGTGCCCGAGCAGACGAATCCGCTCGCCTTCGAACAGCATGATGGCGCATCGCGTCTGCGTACTTCCTGCGTCGATGCCCGCCGCGAGGATCGATTTGTTGCTCATCGAATCTTTTGCTTCCTGCCTTCCCTTACCGGGCGAGAATTCTGTCGTCCATCCGCAGATCGAATACGCGCGCCTGCTCGGAGTGCGCGCGTATCTCCGCATAATGGTTCATGAAGTTCATGTAGCGCGAACGGTAGGCGTGGTCCCCGATCCACAATTCCACCGCGCGGCCGTCCGCATCCGCAATCAGGCGTACGTTGCCGATGCTTGCGACGTTGATTTCCGAAATGCTCCGCGCATTCGCTCCGAGTTCGGCCAGCAGCGCCTCCATGGTTTGCACGCGCACCCGGCGCTCTTCGTCCGTCTGCTGCTCGGATACGCCGCTCAGCATTGGAAGGTGAAAGCGCGAGCGCGGCGGAATCGAGAGCAGCACGCCGTCGTCGTCCACCATGCCAAGCCAGTACCGCCCGGACCCCGCGATGGGCAACTTGGCGAACGCCACCGGCCTGCGCTCCGTGATTGTCACCACGATCCGGTTTGGCCACACGCGCGTGATTGACGCTCCGCGCACCCAATCGATCGCCAGCAGATGGCGCCGCCTTTCGGCCATTGGGATGTGAAACACGCTCAGGCCGAAATCCGGCGCGAATACCTGCGCAACGCGAACGCGGCTGGTATAAACGGCGCCCCGGATCTCCAGGCTCGCGCACGTGCGCGCCATCGCGTCGCAGCGCAGGTCGAACCTCGGGTCGCGCAGCAGGAACGAATGGGCCTGCTTTCCCGCAAATGCAATCCCCGCAAAAACGCCCAGCCACATCGCGGTCCGTACCGCGAGTTTCCAGCTGATTTTCGGCTTCGGTGGCGATGGAGCTTTAGGCACCTGCCGCCTCCTCGCGCGTCCGCAGCCGCTCCAGAATGCGGTCGCCCAGCTGCGAAACGCTGCCTGCGCCGAGCGTCAGAATCAAATCGCCCGGTTCCACGCCATCCACGATTGTCTCTACGCCGTTCTCGTTCGAGCCTGCATATTCGGCGTTCCTGTGTCCGAACTGCCGCATCCTCTCCACCAGCGCTTCCGCCGTCACGCCCTCAATCGGCTTCTCCGAAGCTGCGTAAATGTCCAGCACCACCACGCGATCCGCATTGTGGAACGCCTTCGCGAAATCGTCCAGCAAATGGAACGTGCGCGTATAGCGATGCGGCTGGAACAGCACATGCACGCGCTTCCGGCAGCATGAACGCGCCGCCTGCAACGTGGCGCGAATCTCCGTCGGATGGTGTCCGTAGTCGTCCACCACCGTCACGCCCGCTGCTTCTCCGCGCACCTCGAAACGCCGTCCCACGCCCGTGAACTTCGCCAGTCCTTCGCGAATCACGTCGGGCTCCACGTGCAGTTCGAGCGCGACGGCAATCGCCGCCGTTGCGTTCAGTACGTTGTGTTCGCCTGGAATGTTCAGGTGGAACTCGCCCAGGTCGCGCTGGCGTGAATGCAGGTGGAACCGGCTGTGGAAGTCTCCGCATTCCTGGCTGTCCGGCTGATAATCCGCCTGCGAACTGCGTCCATACGTCACCGTTCGCCGCCGCACCTGGGGCAGAATGCTCTGGATGTTCTCGTCATCGAGACACATGATGGCGGCGCCGTAGAACGGAACCTTGTTCACGAAGTCCGTGAAGGCCGCGCGAATCGCGTCGAGATCGGAATAGTGATCCAGATGCTCGCGGTCGATATTCGTCACGATCGCCAGAATCGGCGAAAGCTTCAAAAACGACCCGTCGCTCTCGTCGGATTCCACCACCAGAAAGTCGCTCTTCCCCACACGCGCGTTCGATCCGCCCATCGCCGCCACCTTGCCGCCCACCACCACAGTGGGGTCGAGCCCGGCGTGGCTCAGGATAGTCGCGATCATCGACGTGGTGGTGGTCTTGCCATGCGATCCCGCTACGGCGACCCCATATTTCAGCCGCATCAGTTCCGCCAGCAGCTCGCCGCGCGGAATCACTGGAATCTGCAACCGCCGCGCTTCCTGCACTTCCGGATTCGTCTCATCCACCGCTGAACTCACCACCAGCGCCTTCGCGCCCTCTACGTTGGCCGCTTCGTGGCCTTCGTAAACCTTCGCTCCGAGTTTCGCCAGCCGTTCGGTCGTCGGTGAAAGCTTCAGGTCGGAGCCTGAGATCGTGTAACCCAAATTCAGCAGCACTTCCGCGATGCCGCTCATCCCGATTCCGCCGATTCCGGTGAAGTGGAGATGCTGCCGGGAGAAGAACATTTTAAATATGTATTGTTTCGGGACTCTGAAGCGCTGTCAATCGATTTCCGTCGGTAGTTTCGCTTCTTCCGCCAATATTTGCGCGGCGCGCCTCGCGGCCCCGGGGTGCGCCAGCTTTTGCGCCGCGGCGGCCATCGAATTGAGGCGCGCCCGGTCGCCGAACAAGTCCCGTACCCAGGCGAAAAAGCGCTCGCCCGTCCATTCCGCATCCACCGAAAGCATCGCCGCTCCGGCTCGTTCGAACGCCTGCGCGTTCTTCAACTGATGATCGTCCGCCGCAAACGGGAAAGGAATCAGGATGCTCGGCTTCCCCGCCGCGGCGAGTTCCGATACGGCTCCCGCGCCGGACCGGCAAACGATCAGGTCCGCCTGCGCAAAAGCGCTTGGCATGTCGTCGATGAACGGCTTCACCTCGCCACGCAAGCCGCTCTCCGTGAATTCCCGCGCCAGTTCTTCGTACATCTTCGTTCCGGTCTGGTGGATGAATCGCACGGCGAATCCAGCTTCTCGAAAAAGTCGCCAGCTCGCGCGCGCCGCATTGTTCAGCGTTCTCGATCCCTGGCTCCCGCCCGTAATCAGGACGGTCAGTATCTCGCCCGGCTGCCGCGCAGGCAGATGGAAAAATTCCTCGCGCACCGGCAATCCGGTCACTTCGGTCCGCCCGGCTGGAAAATACCGCCGCGTCTCCTCGAAGCTGATCAGCGCCCGCTTCACCCATCGCGCAATCTGCCGGTTGGTGAACCCCGGCACGGCATTTGGCTCCATCACCACCAGTGGGACGCCCCGCAACAGCGCCGCCAGCACCGGAGGCCCGGCCACGTAACCGCCCATACTGAATACCGCTGCGGGCCGCCATTCCCTGAACCTGCTCATCTCCCCGATCGTTTCCGTCACCAGCCGGATCGCGCTCGTGATCCGCTGCGCAACACCGAGTCCCTTGATCCCGCCCACGCGAATCTTCTCGAGCCGAAACCCCGCGCCCGGCACAAGCCTCGATTCCACGCCGCGCTCCGTCCCCACGAACACCACTTCGTGACCCAGCTTCGCGACTTCGCGCGCCACAGCGATCGCGGGAATCACATGGCCTCCCGTTCCGCCGCCGGCCATCACGAACAACATCCGGCCTTCACTCACCCGGGCGCGGAGTCCTCACCCCGCGTGCTCCGAGAGATTCAACAGAATCCCCAGCGACGCCAGCGTTACCAGCAGCGAACTTCCCCCGAAACTGATCATCGGCAGCGGGATACCTTTGGTCGGCAGCATGCCCAGCACAACGCTCATATTGAAGAACGCCTGCACCACCAGCATCGTCGTGATGCCCAGCGCCAGATACCTCCCGAAATCATCCGGAATCAGCACCGTCGCGCGAATCCCGCGCCACAAAATGATCACGAACCCCATCAGCACCGCCGCCGCCCCGAACAGCCCGAACTCTTCGCCCACCACCGCGTAAATCGTGTCCGTATGCGCTTCCGGCAAGTAAAACAGCTTCTGCCGCCCCTGCATCAGCCCCACGCCGATCGGCCCGCCCGACGCCACCGCGATCTTCGCCTGCTCGGCCTGATAATTCGTATCCTTCGCCGTAATCGACTTCTTCATCTGCGCGCGAATCCAGCCGTGCGTGTCGAATTTATCGACAATCTGGAACTTCGGGTCCACATAGCTGATCACGCGCGCCAGGCGGTATGGCTTCACCGCCACCGCCGCGCAGGCCCCCACCAGCCCAACAATTCCGGCGATCACCACGTACCGCGTCTCAAGGCCCGCCACTACGAACACCGCGACGGCCGTTGTCACCAGTACGATCGCTGTCCCCAGGTCCGCCACCACCACCGCGAAAGTCGTCACGCCGACTGCCAGAATCGCGGGCAGCAACGTATAACGGCTGTTGATCGCTCTCGATCGCAGCGCGATGAAATAAGCCAGAAACAGGGCGAGCGCGGGTTTTGCGAACTCGGAAGGCTGCAATCCACCAAACGGTCCGAAGCGAATCCAGCGATGCTGCCGCGGGTCGGCGAAGTACACCACCATCAGCATCAGAACCACCAGGCCCATAGCCGTGAAAGCCACCCCCGGCGTCTGCAGCTTGCGGTAATGCACGCTTTTCATCCACATCATCAGCGGCACCGCAATCGCGATCCACGCCAGTTGCCGGATGGCGAAATAGTAGCTCGATCCCATCCGGATCTGCGCCACCACGCTTGATGCGCTGTAAACCATCACGGCGCCGAACAGCACCATCAGAATGATCGCGCTGAATAGAATCCAGTCAGTCTTTAGCCGCTGCGCCATTTGCCAGTCCGTTCACCAGTTCCTTGAAAAACTGTCCGCGTTCTTCGTAGCTCCTGAACTGATCGAAGCTCGCGCAAGCCGGCGCCAGCAGCACCGTATCGCCGGGCTCCGCCGCCGCCCACGCTTCAGCCACCGCGCGATCGAGCGTACCGGCGTGAATCACCTTCACCGCGCCCTCGATCTGCGAAGCAATCTTCTCTTCCGCCGCGCCGATCAGCACCGCCGCCCGCGCTTTCTTGTGCAGCCTTTCGCGCAGCACCGTGTAATCGCTGCCCTTGTCCTTGCCGCCCAGAATCACCCACAGATTCGCCGCAAACGAATCGAGCGCCTTCATCGTCGCGTCCACGCTCGTCGCTTTCGAATCGTTGTAGAACTTCACTCCGTCGATGTCGGCGACGAATTCCAATCGATGCTCCACGGCTTTGAACGTCTTCACCGCCGCCGCAATCTGATCGCGGCTCGCGCCCGCGAAGTGAGCGGCAGCCGCCGCCGCCATTACGTTCTCGGCGTTGTGCATGCCCGGAATCGGGATCTCATCCAGATCGATCAGCCATTGTCCATTCAGCCAGATCGCTCCCTCGCGGATCATATGCTTCCCAAACCAGAAAGTCTCGGCTGGCGTCAGCATCGCGAAAGACCGGCAGACTGCATCCTCGGCATTCAACACCGCGTGATCGCCCGGTTTCTGCGTGCGAAACAGATTGCCTTTCGCCGAAGCATAGTTTTCAAACGTGTGGTGCCTGTCCAGATGGTTCTGCGTCACGTTAAGACAAACGCCCACATGCGCGCGGAACGTCCGGATCGTCTCCAGCTGAAAGCTGGACAACTCCAGCACATTCCACTGCTCTTCTCGCGACGTCTCCACCATCGCGATTACCGGCTTCCCGATATTCCCGCCCACCTGCGTCGCAATGCCGGCGCTCTTTAGAATGTGCCCCACCAGCGACGTAGTTGTCGTCTTCCCGTTCGACCCCGTAATTCCGATCACCGGACCTTTTATAAACGGCGCCGCCAGTTCCACCTCGCCGATCACGTCCACGCCGCGCTTTCGGCCGCGTTCAAGCGCGGGCAGATCCGCGGGAACGCCTGGCGAAATCACGATCCGGTCCCAGGCTTCGTCGAACAATTCGTCCGATTGCAGTCGAAACCCAGGCACATCCTGAGGCTTCAGATCGGTGGCGGTCACCTCATCTCCGCGCGCCCGGAGAAACTCGGCCGCCGCCCGCCCGGACTTTTCCATCCCTACTACGAGCGTCTTCATCGCAGCTTCAGCGTGGTCAGCGCGAACAGCGCCATCACCAGCCCCATAATCCAGAACCGGGCAATAATCTTCGATTCCTGCCACCCCAGCGCTTCGAAATGGTGGTGGATCGGCGCCATTTTGAAGATGCGTTTCTTTCGCAGCTTGTAGCTGCCTACCTGCAGGATCACGCTCAGCAGTTCCACCACGAACATTCCGGCGATGAAGATCAGCAGAATCTCCTGCTTGATCAGAATCGCCACCACGCCCATCGCGCCGCCAAGCGAAAGCGACCCTACGTCGCCCATGAACACGTCCGCCGGATGCGCGTTCCACCAGAGGAATCCGAGCGCCGCGCCCGTCATCGAGCCGCAGAAGATCGTCAGTTCCGCCGTCCGCGGGTTGCGCGCCAGCTGAAGATAATTCGCCAGCTCGCGGTTTCCGCCGGTGTAAGCCAGAACCGTCAGCGCGCCCGCCGCAATCACCATCAGCCCGATCGCAAGCCCGTCCAGCCCGTCCGTGATGTTCACGGCGTTGCTCGATCCCACCACCACAAACACAAAGAAGAGATAGAAAGGCAGAAACCCGAGCGCGTAGGTGAACGGATTCGTCATCAGCGAGTGAATCAGCAGATCCGGCTGGAACGTTTTCAGAAACGGTACGTTCAGCGTGGTTGTATAAGCGCTGTAATACTGCATCACCGCCAGTACCGTCGTGATAATCGCCGCTACCAGCATCTGCAACCCGAACTTCTGGCGCGCTGTCAGCCCCAGGTTGCGCCGGTTCATCACCTTCGCGTAATCGTCTATGAATCCGATCACCCCGAACGACGCCAGCCCGAACATTGCGATCCACACATAAAGGTGCCGCAAATCCGCCCCCAGCAGCGTAGGCACAATGATGCTGATGATGATCAGTACGCCGCCCATCGTCGGCGTGCCCGCTTTCTTGGCGTGGGACTTCGGCCCTTCTTCGCGAATGTGCTGCCCGATCTGAAACTCACGCAGAGTGCGAATCAGCCACGGTCCCAGCGCAATGCACAGGAAGAGTGAAGTGAGGCTCGCAAACATCGCGCGCGACGTCACATACCGAAAAACGCGGAACGGCGTGACTGCGGGATAGAGTTGTTCGTACAGCAGCCAGTAAAGCATGTGAGGCGATTAATCTTTCAATTCTTCCACGCAGTTCCCGCGGGCGCGCCGTGTTCCTCACGAGCCTCGTTGCCCAGCACCCGTTCCAGAGCCCGTTCCATCGCTACGCCGCGCGAACCCTTGAACAGGACCGTGTCCCCGGGCCGCAGAAATTCTCGAAGGTAATCGCCCGCGCTTTCCGGAGTCTCGAAAAAAAGCGCGGCGCCGTCCGACATCCCGGATTCGATGGCGCTTTCCACCATCGCCCGGGCGGCGCCGCGGACGCCCACAAGAGCATCTATTCGCTGCTCCGCGGCAAATTTCCCAATGCCGCGGTGCAGATTCTCAGCCTCTCGGCCAAGCTCTAGCATCTCCCCCAGCACGGCGATCCTGCGCCGCGCGGGCGCGTCCCGAAGCACTTCCATCATGCTCCTCACCGCTTCGGGGTTGGCGTTGTAGCAATCGTTGATGATCGTGATCCCGTGGTGTTCGATGCGCTCGCCTCGCATCCTGCCGGGAGCAAGAGCGCGCACCGCGTCGCGCAGGCTTTCCGTGGCGATTCCCATCGCCCGCGCCACTGCGATCCCGGCCAGTACGTTACTCACTCCATGCCGTCCGGCCAGCGGCGATTCGAACTCGAGGTTATCCACGCGGAACCGCGCTCCCGTTTCGAGCCATCGCACATCCGTCGCTCGCACCTCGCTCGATTCCGCAAAGCCAAACGTGATCGTGCGCCCCGGATGCACTTTGCCGAACTGCCGCACCCGCGGATCGTCCTCATTCAGCACCGCCGTGCCAGTTGGGGGCAGTTCTTCGATCAATTCACGCTTGGCCAGAGCGATGCCGTCGATGCCGTTTTCGAAGTTTTCCGCGTGCGCCCAGCCCACATTCGTCACCACGCCAATCTGTGGCCTCGCGATGCGCGCCAGAGTTCGGATCTCTTCGGCATGGTTCATCCCCATTTCGAGCACCGCAACCCGCGTCTGCTCCGGCAGCCGCAGAATCGAAAGCGGAACGCCCAGGTGGTTATTCAGATTCCCTATCGTTTTACCCGTCCGGAACTGTGTCCCGACCAGCGCGGCAATCGTGTCCTTCGTCGTCGTTTTGCCTGCGCTCCCGGTGACGCCGACCACCGTTCCGCCCCAGCGCTCCCGGGCGCGGGATCCAAGCCGGCGCAGCGCCGCTTCCGCATCGCGCACACGCAGTTGTGCTCCTTCGCCATTCACTTCGCGCTCCACCACGGCAACCGACGCCCCGCGTTCGAACGCCTGCGGAACGAACTCGTGACCGTCCCGCGCGCCGCGCAGCGCGAAAAAGCAATCGCCGGGGTTCACGGTTCGGGAATCGATGCTCCAGCCCGACGCGGTGATTTCTGACGCGCGCGCCGGCGGTATCGCGCCGATCGCCTCTGCGATGGCCGCAACGGAGAAGGTCATGCCTCCTCCTTTTTTCGGTACCCGAAACCGCGCAGCGCTTCTCGCGCCACTTCACGGTCGTCGAAATGAATCGTGCGGTCCCGAAAAATCTGATAGGATTCGTGGCCCTTGCCGGCGATCAGAACCAGATCCCCCGCGTTGGCCATCCTGATCGCCTGGTGAATCGCCGCCGAGCGATCCGGCTCCACAATCGTCTTCGTGTCGAAGCGCCGCACCCCCACCATCACGTCGTTGATGATCTGCAGCGGGTCTTCCGAACGCGGATTGTCGCTGGTCACGATCACCGCATCGCTCAACTCCGCCGCCACCTGGCCCATGAGTGGGCGTTTCGTTCTGTCGCGGTCGCCCCCACACCCGAACACCGTGATCACCCGCTTCGGATTCAGATTCCGCGCTACCTGGATGGCATTCTTCAGCGCATCATCGGTGTGCGAATAGTCCACCACCACCGCGAACGCCTGTCCTTCATCCACCCGCTCGAACCTTCCGGGCACGCCCGGGCACGCCGCGATTCCCGCCGCAATTGTCTCGGGCGGCAACTGAAAAGTCATGCCCGCGCCGCATGCCGCCAGAATGTTGTAGACATTGATTTTTCCAATCAGCGGCGAATGGATGGGGAAGCGAATTTTGTCGTGCGCCACTTCGAAGCGCAGACCGTTGAAACTCGAATGAATATGCCGCGGCTTGAGCCGCGCGTCCGCCGAGAATCCATACCAGAGTACTTCGGTCTGGCCCTGGCCCGCCGATTGCAGCTTGCGTCCCCATTCATCGTCGCGGTTGATTACGGCGTAGCGGGGCGGGGGAGCGCCTGATCCGGAAAACAGCAAACGCTTCGCCGCGAAGTATTCCTCCATCGTGTGATGGAAATCGAGATGATCGCGCGTCAGATTGGTGAACACCGCGGTGTGGAACTGCAGCGCATACGCGCGCCCCAGCGCCAGCGCGTGCGATGAAATTTCCATCGTTGCGTGCGTGCCGCCGATCGTATTCAGCCGCGCGAGAATCCTTTCGATATCGAGCGATTCGGGTGTAGTATTCGGCGCAGGCAGCGTTTCCGGGCCAAGTCGATATTCAATCGTGCCGACAAGAGCCGTCGTTTTTCCTGCGGCGCGAAGGATTGAATCGATCAGGAAACTGGTGGTGGTTTTTCCGTTCGTACCCGTAATTCCGGTCAGCGCAATCTTCTCGTCGGGATTGCCGTAGAACTTCCGCGCAGCGGAGGCCAGCGCCTGCCGCCCGTGCGCCACCTGAATCCACGGAGCGTCGAAGCCCTCCGGCTTTGGCAGTTCGCTCACCACCGCGACCGCGCCCCGCGCCACCGCCTGAGCTGCGAATTCGCGGCCATCCACGCGTGCGCCGGGAAAGGCGAAGAATACGAAGCCCGGCTCGACCTTGCGTGAATCGTATTCGAGTCCGCGCACCTCCGCGCTTGCGGCGCCTTCAGTCAGCGCGGATTCTGACAGCAGTTCCCCAATGGTCACGCCGGCCTCGACTCAGCGGGCAAAAACGATCCTCACTCTCGCGCCCTGCCGCATCGGCGTTCCGGGCAGGGGAAGTTGCGCGCGGGCGATGCCGCTGCCTTCGAGCATCACATCGATACCATCTGCAGCAGCCCTTTCGGCGACGGCCTGCATCGGTAAACCACGAAAATCCGGAATCACCGGTCCGGCCGGTTTCGGCGGCGCAGGCGCTGCAACGGCCAGCACAGGCGCCGTGGTCTCCGGCCCTGCCGGCGGGATGTCATCGTCCGCCGGTTGCGGCTTCGGCGTCTGCTCCGCGATCAGTTCCTTCGCTGTCGGCTCTTCTTCCATGATGCTCGGTTCGCCCAGGTCCGCGATCGAGACGTCGTCATCCTCGTCCGCCGACGGCTTCTCCGGCTTCTTTGCCTTCGTTTCCAGCTCTTCCGGAATATCGCGCGGAACATCCAGCATACGCAGGCCTTCCGTCATGATGACTTTCCAGACCGGCGCCGCTGCGTCCGCGCCCTGGCCCTGTTCCCCCGATGTGTGGTGTACCGTTACCACCACCACCAGCGCCGGATTCGTCACCGGCGCAAAACCCATGAAGGAGGCGTTGTAAAAATGCGAATAATGGTGCGCCGCACGATCGTAAATCTGCGCGGTACCGGTTTTACCGGCTGAAGTATACCCATCGAGCTTCGCATGAATGCGGCCGGTGCCCCGCAGCACCACGCCCTCCATCATCTGCCGCATCGTGATCGCGGTATCGGGCCGGATAATGCGCGCAGGCGCTTCCATCGGGACGGCCGCGTCGCCCCGCCGGATCACCAGCCGCGGCTTCACCAGCATCCCGCCATTCGCGATCACCGAACATGCCCGCGCCAGTTGCACCGAAGTCACGCTCACTTCCTGCCCCATCGAAATGGACGCGAGCGACGTGGTGCCCCATCGCTTCAGCGGCCGCAGCAGCCCGGGCGATTCCGCGGGCAGCGGCAATCCGGTGCGCTGGCCGAAACCAAAGCGCCGCGCATACTCATACATGTTCTGCTGCCCGACCCGCATGCCAATCATGATCGCGCCGATGTTCGAGGATTTCTCCAGTACCTGCGCCATGGTGATGGTGCCGAGGCCGTGGTGCGATTCGTGAATCGTACGTCCCGGCAGATGCAGCACGCCGTTGCCGGTCGGGATCAGCGAGTCAGGGCGAAGATTGGTGGTTTCCAGAGCTGCCGAGAGCGTGATCACCTTGAACATCGAGCCCGGCTCGAACGGCACCGAGGCGCCGAGATCAAGACGCGCGATCGGATCTTCCTTCGCCGTAGGCGGAGTGTTGGGATCGTAGTCCGGGTAGTTCGCGAGCGCGAGAATTTCTCCCGTGTACGGGTTCATCACGATGGCGCTTCCGCTGCGCGCGTGCTTTGCCTCCACGCCTTCCTTGAGCGCCACCTGCGCCACGTATTGCAGGCGCTCATCGATTGAGAGCGTAAGCGATTCGCCGGCGCGCGGAGCCGCGTCCATGTGGGAATCGAGGCCGCGCCGCTTCACATCCATCACAAGGCGCTCTTCGCCGTCGTGGCCTTTCAGGTCCTTGTCGAGCGCGCGCTCCACGCCCGCCGCGCCCTCTTCACCCTTGTAAACGCCGCCGATGATGTGGGCAGCCGTGTCGCCCTTCGGATAATGCCGCTGGCTTTCGACGTGGAACGTGATCCAGTCCAGATGAAACGCCTTCAGCCTATCCACTTGAAAGGGATCGATCTTCCGCTTCACCCACAGGAAGCCCTTGTGGTTCTGCTGCGCCCAGGCGAGACGCGAATAGAGAATGCGCTGGTTGAGATTGAGCGTGTTGCCGAGCAGTTCCGTCGCGAGCCTCAGATCCGCGATCTGCAGCGGGTTGACGGAAACTGAATCGACCGGAACGCTGATCGCGAGCGGATCGCCGTTGCGGTCCAGAATATTGCCGCGTGGCGCCGGGATATCGACTTCATGCTCCTGCTGCGAGCGCGCGATCGCCGCGTACTTCGCATGCTGGATCACCTGAAGAGAAACCAGCCGGTAGCCTATGGCAACTGCCCACAAAAGCAGAAGAGCGGCCAATCCCGTCAGGCGATTGACCGCCGTGGAACGTCCCCAGACTTCCACGCCTCCTCCTTAGCGTCTGCT
>DAIDJK010000169.1 GCA_027450225.1 Bryobacterales bacterium
GGCTTCGAGGGGCGCGGGATCGGGCGCGAGGAGTTCGATGCCGTAGTCGTTCATGGCCATGGAGAAGGTGATGGGCCTGAGGCGCGAGATGCGGTAAGCGAAGAGCGCGGCGAGGCCTTCGTGGACGAGGCGGCCTTCGAAGGGATAGAGAAAGATGTGATGGCCGTCGCGGGTTTCGACGCGTTCGATGAGGAGCTCATCGCGGGCGGGGATGGCTGAGATGGCGGCCTGGGTTTCGAGGACCGGCTGGACGCTGCGCATTTCCGGGCCTTCGAAGCGGCCGAGGCGCGCCTGTTCGAGACGTTCGCGGACGGCTTCGGCGAGCTCGCTCGAAAGCGGCATGCGGCTGCCTTCCCAGCGGGGCACGGCGCCCGAGGTGGAGTTCGATCGGCGGACCTGGGCGGCCATTTCGTGCATGCGGACGAATTCGAGGGATTTGCCGGCGAAGAAGAAATGGTCGCCGGGGCGCAGGCGGGAGGCGAAACCTTCTTCGACGCTGCCGAGACGGCCGCCGGAGACGTATTTGACGTCGACGGAGGAATCGGCCACGATGGCGCCGATGGAGAGGACGTGGCGGCGCGCGATCTGGCGATTGGAGACGCGGAAGACGCCGTCCTCATCCTCGGTGACGCGCCAGAATTCGGGGTAAGCGCGGAGGGCTTCGCCGCCGCGGCTGATGAAGTCGAGCACCCATTGCCATTCGGGCCAGGTGAGACCGCGATAGGCGTTGGTGGTGCGGACTTCGCGATAGAGATCTTCGGAGCGGAAGCCTTCGCCGATGGCGATGGTGACGGCGTGCTGGGCGAGCAGGTCGAGGGGACGCTCGACGGGATAGCGGCTTTCGATGGCGCCGGCGAGATAAGCGTCGCGGGCGGCGGCGACTTCGACGAGCTCGAAGGCATGGGTGGGGGCGCAGGTGATGCGGCTGGGGACGCCGGGGCGATGGCCGCTGCGTCCGGCGCGCTGCAGGAGGCGGGCGATGCCTTTGGGGGTGCCGATCTGGATGACGCGATCGACGGGGGTGAAGTCGACGCCGAGATCGAGCGAAGAGGTGCAGACGACGCAGCGGAGCGTGCCGGCGCGGAGGCCGTTTTCGACCCAGTCGCGGAGTTTGCGTTCGAGCGAGCCGTGGTGGATGGCGATCTCGCCGGCCCAATCGGGGCGGGCGTCGAGAATGGCCTGATACCAGATTTCGCATTGCGAGCGGGTGTTGGTGAAGACGAGCGAGGTGGCGCCTTCCTCGATGGCGGCGAGGACCTGGGGGAGCATGTTGACGCCGAGATGGCCGGCCCAGGGGAAGCGGTCCATGTGCTCGGGGACGAGGGAATCGATGACGACGCGTTTGGGGACGACGCCGCGGACGATTCGGGCAGGGTTGTGTGCCTGACCTTCGCCGACGAGTGTTTCGAGGGCGGTGTTGAGGTTGCCGAGCGTGGCGGAAAGGCCCCAGGTGCGGAGTTCGGGACGCCAGCCGCGCAGGTGGGCGAGCGCGAGCTCGGTGAGCACGCCGCGCTTGGTTCCCATCAGCTCATGCCATTCGTCGACGATGACGAGTTCGAGTTCGCGGAACTGCTCCCGGGCGTCGGCGCGGGTGAGGAGCAGGGCGAGGCTTTCGGGGGTGGTGATGAGGGCGGTGGGCAGGCGCTTTTCCTGACGGGCGCGGACGGAGGCGCGGGTGTCGCCGGTTCTGGCTTCGACGCGCCAGGGGATGTCGAGATCGCGGATGGGCGCGCGGAGGGATTGTTCGGTGTCGGCGACGAGCGCACGCAGGGGCGTGATCCCGAGGACGCGGGTGGCGGGATACGCTTCGCCATCGCCGTTCATCCAGCCGATGAGCGGGCCGAACCAGGCGGCGTAGGTTTTGCCGGTTCCGGTGGCGGCGTGGATGAGCCCGCTTTCGCCCGCTTCGTATGCGCTCCAGACTTCGCGCTGGAAATCGAAGGGCTTCCAGCCGCGGGAACGGAACCACTTTTCGACGATGCCGCGGCCGTTGCCGGCGGCGGCTTTTCGCGCCATGCAATTCGATTGTGACACTCAGGCGCGGGGGAAAGCGGACGCGGCAGCCGGGATAGAGCGCACAGCGGCCGAAGCGGATGCGTAGTGTTTCTACCTTAGGGTGGTTGATCAGGAGGCGGGCGGCTCCCTATGCTGAAGCTGGCAGCAACTGCTGCGGGGACTCGAAGTGCGCGCTTGCATGATCGCAATATTTGCCGTGGGGTTCGCGGTTTCGGCCTGCGCCGACACGGTGACGACCATCGATTTCGAAAACACGCCGGCGCTGGGGACGGGACCGGTCTCGTATCCGACGGCCGGACCGGCGCAGACCATCACGGTACCGGGAGTGGCGACGATTACGGGCGGCGTGGTTCTGGGGCTGGCTTCGGCGCTGCCGGGAGTTCCGGGCGTGACGCCGCCGAATATTTACGGGACGGCGTCCGACAACGTGATCGGCACGGGCGGCTTCGGATTGCCGGACACGATCACGATCGATATGGCGAGCGGCATGGTGGCGACGATTGCGAGCGTGCCGATCATCAACGGGCTGCCGATCGCGGCGAGCTTTACGGTGACGGCGTTCGATGGCGGGACGCAGATCGACGAGGCGACTTATCCGGGACTGTCTTCGGGGAGTTCGATTACGGCGCTGATCACGGAGACGGCGATGACGTCGCTCGCGATCAGCCCGGTGGATACGACGGCGAGGGACTTCGCGGTGGACACGATTCAGCTGACGGAGAGCCCGGCGACACAGCCTGTGGCGACGCCAGAGCCGGGATCATTCGGGCTGGCGATGGCGGGGCTCGCGGCGGGCGCGGCGGCGATGCGCGCGCGGCGAGCCCGGCCGCGGACTACTGCATAAGCGCGGCGAGCTGACCCATCTGGCGGAGCACGTTCAGGTGCGCGCGCTCGGCATTGAACTGCGCATCGTAAAAAGCGATCCACTTTTCGTCTTCGGCGAAGCGCGCCTCTTCGAGCTGGCGCAGTGAGGCGCGGCCTTCGTTCATCTGGGCCAGCAGAACGGAGACCTGGGAGCGGGCCAGATCGAGCTCGGCCTGGGCGAGTTTCTGCGCGCCCTCCGAGGTGGCGACGGTGCGGTAGGACTGATGCAGATCGAGCATGATCTTGTTGCGCTCGGAATCGATTTCGGCGCGGATGTGCTGCTGATCGGCTTCGGCCTGCGAGATCATCGCCTTCACGCCGGGTCCGGCGAAGATCGGAACGGAAAACGAGGCGCCGATTTCACCGTTGTTGCGCTGGAACGCCTTGAAAAATTCGCCGTAATTGCTGTATTTGGTGAGCAGGGCGTATTGCGCGACGAGATCGGCGCGGAGAAGGCGCTCGGCTTTGTGGCCTTTGATTTCGAGGACCTTCGCCTGATAACTGGACTCGAGCCGCTTCAGCTCCTTGTTCGCGTCGAGCGCGGCCTTCATCGCGTCGTCCTCTGAAGCCGGTATCGCGACGGGCTGCCGGTCGCCGGCGGCGGGCTGGACGGTGTCGGTTGGGGTATATCCGAGGGTCGCGGCGAGATTGTGGGCCGCCATGTCGCGATCGTCTTCAATCGAAGCGAGACGCTGCTTCGCGCGCAGGAGATTCACGTTGGCCTCCTGCTCGGCGAGGGGCAATTCGCGGCCGTCCAGGACGCGGGCATGGACGGTTTCGAGGACTCGCTGGAGGCTTTCCACCTGCTGCTGGGCGAGGGTGGCCAGGCGCGCGTCGCGATCGGCGTCGATATAAAGAGAAGCGACGCGGTAGGTGATCTCATCGCGGCGCTCACCGGCGGCAAACCCGGCGCCACGCGCATTTTCCTTTGCGGCTGCGATCTCGTACGTCTGCGGACGGTTGAAGATGAAAGCGTTCGCCCGCCCTTCGAACACGGCCGGAGCCGAGCCTTCAATACTCAGAGGGAATCCGTAGACGTAGGCCATGCCGCTGCCGACGGTCACCCGGGGCACGAACGGAGACCGCGCGACGCGAACGCCTTCGACGGCCTTGATCTCATCGAGACGCGCCATCATCGCTTCCGGGTTCTGGGCCATGGCGCGGTCGATCGCCTGCCTGAGGGTGAGTACATGATTTTCCGCCCGCGCCGCGACGGCCAGCACGAGGGCGACAAGAATTCTGCGCATGATTCTATTGGTCCTGAATTCGGCGCCCGGTTGTCAATGAGGCGGATGGAGAATCGCGGCGGCGTGGCCCGTTCGCGCACTGGATTCCGCGATATATTGCGGAGACATGGCCGAACCGTTTCGTATTGCTTTGAACATGGCGGGCGCGGTATCCGCGGGAGCTTATACCGCCGGAGTGCTGGATTTCCTTGTGGAAGCGCTCGATGAATGGTACCGGTTGCGCGGGCAGGACGCCAAGCTGCCGAAGCACGATGTGCGGCTGGAGGCGCTGACCGGAGCGTCGGCGGGCGGGATGTGCGCGGCGATCAGCGCGGTGGCGCTCAAGGAGGATTTCACGCATGTGAAATCGACGCTGCCGCCCGGCGATACGAACCGGCTGTACAAGAACTGGGTGGAGACGATCGACATCATCCCGCTGCTGGATACGAAAGATCTGGCGGCCGATCCGGTGGTGCGGTCGATTCTCGACTGCACGATCATCGAACAGATTGCGCGGGACGCGCTGGCAGCGGAGCCGGCGCGGCGCAAACAGCGGGCGTGGGTTGCCGACGAACTGGGCCTGATTGTGACGATCTCGAATCTGCGGGGCATTCCGTATTCGGTGGACAAGACGGGCAACAACTTCGAGGAACGGATCGGCTACCACGCCGACCAGATCGAATTCGTGGTGAACGATTCGGGCGTGACCTCCAGCCACACGGCCATACCGCTGGGATATCCGAATACGCCGGATGGGAACTGGAGCGCGCTACAGACGGCCGCGATGGCGACGGGTGCGTTTCCCATCGCGCTGCGCGCGCGGGTGGTGCGCAAAACGCGCGATTACTATAACGAGAAGAAATGGCACGTGAGCAACGTGGAATGCGGGGCCGATGGGGAGTGTGCAAGCCTCAAGCAGATTCCGCCCGCGTGGGACAACGCGCCGAGCGAGTTCGACATTGTCTGTTCGGACGGTGGGATCACGAACAACAATCCATTCGATTGCGCGCACGATCTGCTGGTGGCAGCGTCGATCGGGAAGGGACATCTGCCTCGCGATC
>DAIDJK010000170.1 GCA_027450225.1 Bryobacterales bacterium
GTGGAAGATTCCGCTCGGCGAATATCCGGAGCTCGCGGCCAAAGGCATGAAGGACACGGGCACCGAAAATTACGGTGGCCCCATCGTCACCGCCGGCGGCCTCGTCTTCATCGGCGCCACCAACTACGACAAGAAATTCCGCGCCTTCGATAAAGCCACCGGCAAGTTGCTTTGGGAGACCACGCTGCCTTACGCGGGCAACGCCACGCCCATCACCTATGAATTCGGCGGCCGCCAGTATGTCGTCATCTACGCCAACGGCGGCAAGGCCGGAAAAGCGGGCGGGCCATCCGGCGGCGTGTACGTGGCGTTCGCGCTGCCGAAATAACTGGAAGGCGAACTCACGTGAATCAACCCCGCATCACCCGGCGCGAACTGCTGGCCTCCGTCGCTGCTACACCGTCCCTGAACGCCGCGCCGTCCTCCCGCCCCAATCTCGTCTATATCCTGGCCGACGACCATGCCGGTTACGTGCTCGGCTGCGATGGCAACCGTCAGGTCCGGACGCCCAATCTCGATCGCCTTGCCTCCGAAGGCACGCGCTTCGCCGCGCACTACTGTAATTCGCCCGTCTGCACTCCGTCGCGCCAGAGTTTTCTCACCGGCCAGATGCCCCATATGGCGGGCGTCACGCGCCTTCCCACACCCCTCGCCGAAGATAAGCCGACGCTCGCGAAGCAGCTGAAAAGGGCTGGTTACTCCACCGCTGTCTTTGGGAAAATGCACTTCAACGTGCCCGGCAGACCTGGCCTGCACGGCTTCGACGTCGCCTGCACCGAAGACGTGGTCACACGCTCCTGGAATCAGAACTTAAAGCCGCGCCCTGTCGCGGCCGGCATTCAGACGAAACCCGCCTGGCATCCGTTCAAGGACCCCGCCCGCATCTGGCTCAACGCCGATGAACTACCCTATCCGCGTTACGAGGCGGACATGCGTTCGCTCTACCAGCTCAAGCTGGCTGAAGAATTTCTGGATGCTCATCAGCATCAACCCTTCGCCATGTGGGTCAGCTTCATGGAGCCCCATTCGCCATACGATTTCCCCATCGAAGACCGCCACCGCGTCAGCCCGTCGTCCTTCACGCCGCCGCGCGTCGGCCCGGAGGACGGCGCGCAGATTCCGCTCATTTTCCGCGATCTCAGCGACCGCGACAAGCAGGGTATCATCGCGTCCTACTACACGTCCGTCGAATACGTGGATCGCAACGTTGGCCGCCTCCTCGATGCCCTGCGCCGCCGCGGTCTGGACCGCAACACGCTCATCGTCTACCACGCGGATCACGGCTACAGCCTCGGCCAGCACGGACGCTTTGAGAAACACTGCGGCTACGATCCCGCGCTTCGCGTCCCGCTGATGATGCGCTGGCCCGGCCGCATCCGCCAGGGCGTGATCAGGGACCTGACCGAACACGTGGACGTGCCGGCAACTCTCGTCGATCTGCTCGATATCGACCGTCTTCTCGTCCAGCATGGTCAGAGTCTGCGCCCCTATCTGGAAGGCCGCCAACCCGCGGCGCCGCGCACGTGGATCTTCAGCGAATACCTCGAAAACGAAGAGGCCTACATCCGCACGGATCGTTGGAAATTCATCTACTGTTCCGGCAAGCGCAAACGCGATGACGGCTACATCACGGGCGACCCGACGCCAGGCCGCTACGTTCGGCTGTACGATCACCGCCACGATCCCGGCGAATTTACCGACGTGGCGGCGACGAATCCCGATCACGTACGCAGATTCGAGACACTGATGCTTCAGCGTTTTCGCTCCACGCACCCCGATGCTCCGGACGAGCCGCAGCGGCTCTCAACGGAAGAAGCCCTCGACTGGTACGTGCGCCCCCGCGATGCCGGCTCGCGTTAAACGGGCCGCGTCAAATCCAGCCCAGCGCCGCCCGGAGCACGATCAGCGTCTTTTCCGCTCCGCTAAGTGAAATCCTTCTCGAAAGCACGTCATAATGCGATTCCGCCACGTGCTCGAGCAAACTCGAGTAGATCGCAATCAGCGCCCACAGCGATGCGCGAGCTTCCTTGTCGATCATTTCCACCAGCGGCGCGGATTCCCGGTAATAACGCCTGGCCCGTTCGACCTCGAATTCCATCAGCCGGCCGAAACGCTCCGTGCGACGCCCCGCCCGCAGATCATCTTCGGAAACGCCATACCGTTCCAGATCCTCGCCCGGCAGATAAATGCGCCCGAGCGCGGCGTCCTCCCGGACGTCCCGCAGAATGTTGGTGAGCTGAAATGCGATCCCGCACTTTTCGGCCAGCGGCAAGGCCTGCGGAGCGCTGAACCCGAAAATGTGAATGGTCGTGAGCCCTACAACCGACGCCACGCGATAACAATACTGGTACAACTCCTCGAACGTGGAAATGCGGCGCGGCTCAAGGTCGGACTCGACCCCTTCAATCATCTGGTCGAAGTAGTCGAACGGAATCCGGTACCGCGACACTGTATCGAGAAACGCCGGCCACAATGGCTCCGTCCCCGGGTTGCCCGCCAGCGCAGCATGCAGCGCTTCCCGCCATTTCTCGATGGCCGCCCGCGTCGCGCCCGGCTCGTCGCTCAGGTCATCGCAATAGCGCATGAATGCGTACATCGCGCACATCGCATTCTTGCGGGCTTCCGGAAGCAGGATGAACGAATAATAGAAATTCCGCGCGCGCCGTTTCGCCACGTCGCGGCAGTAAGCGTACGAATCGGCGGCGGAGATCATGCGGCCCGCATGAACGCAGCCCGCGTCGCGGCGCCCAGAAGCAGGGTCATGCGCTGAACTTTGGAAATCCTCGGCCGGCCGGATAAAACATCATAATTCCGGCTCTCGATCTTGTCGAGAATCTTCATGCCGCCGCGGCTGAACAGATCCAGATCGATCGAAAGCCGCCGGTTGACCATGCGGACCAGCGGCAAGCCGCGATGGAAAAAATCGCGCGCCACGTGCACAGCTTCCCGCATAACGCTGCGAAACCGTTCGTCATAGCGGCGCGCGAACAGATCCTCCACCGAATAGCCGTTGCGCGCCAGCAGATCGAGCGGAAGGTATACGCGGTCTTTCTCCTGATCGACGGTCACGTCCTGCCAGAAGTTGGCCAGTTGCAGGCCCGTGCAGGTCGCGTCCGACAGCGCCTGGCGCTCCGCATCCGAATAACCGCACAGATAAAGCACCAGCCGCCCCACGGGATTCGCCGAATACACGCAGTATTCGAACACGCCCGCCCAGTTGTCGTATCGCGTTACGGTCTGGTCCTGAACGAATGCCCGGATCAGATCCGCGAAAGGCTGCTTCGGTATACCGTACTTCCGCACCGTCCCACGCAGGGCCACGAACACGGGATGGCGCGCCTCGCCCGCATACATCGCGTCCAGTTCGCGCGACCACCATCCGAGCAGACGCAGGCTCTCCTGGGTATCGCCGATTTCATCCCCCAGATCGTCCGCCCACCGGCAGTAGGAATACACGTTGTAGAAATCCTGATGCAGCTTCTTCGGCAACAGGAAACTCACCACGTGAAAATTCTCGTAGTGGTGCGTGGCGAGCCACCGCGTGTAATCTTCGGCCTCGGCGTGAGACCAGACGCGTTCGAGCGCCGCCGCGCGGCGACGAAGTCCCGGGGCAGAAGCGACGCGCCCGCGGCGCCCGGCGCTCCGGGTGTGCGCATTGCGCGTTCGGAACTCGGCGCCGTCATGGAATAATCGCGGTCTTGAGCGCCGTCGCGCCGTCCATCAGGCGCGCCAGTACTTCGGGAATGCGCTCCAGCGGCTCCTCGGCTTCCACGAAGTCGCGGGCTGTGATTGCGCCCTCGGCAATATAGCCCAGCGCGGACCGGATCGCCGCCGGCGTGTGGTGGAAAGTCGCCTTGCACGTGATCTCCGAATAGTGCAGGGCATTGGTGTCCAGTTCCACTCGGGTGCCTGCGGGCGTGCCGCCGAAGAAGTTCACCGTGCCGCCGCGCCGAACCATGTCCACTGCCATGTTCCACGTTTCGGGTTTTCCCACCGCTTCGATCACGATATCCGCGCCGCGTCCGCCGGTCAGTTCGCGGATCGCGGCCGCCGGATCGGTGGAATCCTCGGTAGCGACCACGCGGTCCGCGCCGAGCCGAAGGGATTTCGCGAGTTTGGCCCTCCTGCGTCCGATCGAAATCACCCGCGCGCCGCGCAATTTCGCAAGCCTCACGAACATGGACCCGATCGGGCCCGCGCCGATGATCGCGATCGTGTCTCCCGCCTGCAGATCCGTTTCGTCAATGCCCCGCACTACACATGCCAGCGGCTCCGCCAGCGCCGCGTCGCGGTAGGCCAGCCCCTGCGGAATCACGTGCGTATTCAGCCGCACGATGCGGCCGGGAATGCGTATGAACTCGGCGTAGGCGCCGTTGTTGAAAAGAAGGTTCTCGCAGAGATTCTGCTTCCCGCGCCGGCAGAAAAAACAATCGAGACAGGGAGCTGAGTTGGCCGCCACCACCCGCTGGCCTGGTTCGAACTGCGTCACCGCGCTGCCCGTCGCCACCACGTCTCCGGCCAGCTCATGGCCGAACAACGCCGGCGGCACAATCATCCGGGCATGATATCCGCGCCGGAAAACCTTCACATCGGTGCCGCAGGTCAGCGCGGCGCGCACCCGTACCAGGATATCTTCGGCGCCGATCTGCGGCACCGGAACGCGCTCGAGTTCCACGTGCTCTTTGCCGTAAAGTACGGCGGCAAGCATCGTTCCACTCATGCTGATAGTTCCTGCGGACATACGATTACCTTCAGCGGATTTTCACCGGGAAATTCGGCCGGATGGGTCGCAAGCCGGAATGCAAATTCGATCTTATCAAGCGGAACCCGGTGCGAAATCAGCAGGTGGACCGGCAATTTGCCGCTGAAAACCAGTTCGGCCG
>DAIDJK010000171.1 GCA_027450225.1 Bryobacterales bacterium
GTGTGAAACATGTGGCCCGGTTGGCGGCCGCTCGATTCCACGCTGAGCGCTATGGTTTGGCGACGAAGAATCCAACGGGAAAGCCACTCTGCAACTTCCGCATTTACTTAGGCTTCGCGCCGGAGTTGGGTTCGTTCGGTAATTTCCGCGAACGCACGATGCGATCAGGCGGGCGGGGCCTGTCCCGAGTCCGTTGTACTACATGATTTCGGTGCTGCGGGGCTGCGCGCGGTGAGACCGGCGAAATTTCCGGCTCTTTTGCCTGTGATCGGCCGGCGAATCCCCGGGAAAGCTGATCCGCAGCCTATTTCCCGGCATCGCGACGGGGTTTTGAATGGCGCGAGCCTGGTTTACACCCGATTCGAAGTGACATTGATCGCCGGCCGGGCGCGCCTCAAGCGCTGACTTCATACGGAGGCGAATCCCGAGGCAAAGCCAGTCCACAAGCCCCTTTTTTTGCTTACGCTTCAAACCTGCGTTGGCTTCGTTCGGTAATTTCCGTAAACTCGCGTCCCGGTTCCCCAACGGGCACGTCCCGATCCTCTTTTACCACACGTTTTGGGTGCTCGTTGAAGCCGTGCCCGCTCAGGGTTATCGGAGGCGGGGCGGGCCGGAACTTCAACGCGAGCCGTTGCCGATTGGGACCACCCTTCACACCTGCTTCCGGTGTGGGGGTGACGCGTCGGCTGCACGTGCGCCGGCAGATCGCATCGAGGGGTTCGCGCGGCCGTGAACGGCAGGGTGAAGCCATTGAGTAAACCATGCGTTTGGTTGCGCTTCGCGCCGCAATCGGCTTCGTTCGGTAATTTCCGGAGAATCGGGTTCCAGCGTCCCTCGGTCCGCCGGGCCTGATGATGTCTTACCACGCGTTTTGGGTGTGGCAGCGTTGCGCGATCTGAGACGCCCAGCAGATGCGAGCGAAATCGGGCGCGGAGCGCCGTGATTCACTTGCGGCGCGGCCGGACGGAAGACGCGGAACGCGGCCTGTCGCCGATCCGAAGAATCAGATTGCCCTGCGCCGTTTCGAGATGCCGGCCGCAATGGCAAGCCCGAGCAGCGCGAGAAACGCCGTTCGGGGTTCCGGGACCGGCGTTGCCTCAGGTACCAGGGTCCTGCCGTAAACGGCGGCGACGACCCCTTGGTAATAGCGATCGATATAAGCGAGATAAACCGGCTCATCGACTGGCAGATTGACATAGCCAGGCACGTTCAGATACGAGAAGTCGAACGAAATACCATACCCGGGCAACAATCCGTTTGGGCCGCCGTCCAGGCCGAATGTTCCGGCGCCGTCGCACTGTTGCGGGCAAAAAGTGGTGGAGACATCGCCCAGGAGAAACCGGCCATGGCCACCGGGCGGCGTGTATATCTGCTCGGCAGCCACGGAGAAAGGTTCCCCGCCAAAGAGCATGAATCCAACCTGTTTCGTGTAAGCGGGAGGCAACCGCGCGAGGAAGCTCAGATTGGTGATGGTGTAGATCCAATCCTGTTTGGACGGGTCCCCGTGGTAATTATCGAGAACGGTGACCGTCACAAAAGCCTCCGTGACGGAGCCGCCGAAGCGCGACGTCTCGGTCGCAATCACTCCCGCATATGCGGGACGGAAAGCGGCAAGCAGGAGCGCCGCCGTGAATGAATAGCGGAGCATAATTCGCCTCGCCAGGATCGTAGCACCGGAATGCGCCGGAAACAGGGGGGAGCACCGGGAGAACGTGCCGCAAATCGCTCGCAATCCGAAGGCTTCACGCTGCGCGATTTGACTCAAGAAGAAGCAGCAGCGAAACTTCTGAAACGGCGGCCGATCCGGCAACCTTTTCCATGGCCGCAACGCCTTAAAAAGTTGCGGGGGAAGGGCGAAAACGCGCATTCCGCCGGATCGTACCGGCTGATTGGCTCATCCGATAGACTTAAAAGTACAGCGTTCGCTTCCGTGAGCGCTTCCCCGGAGACATAACCCAGCGTGTGGATAGTCAAGCTTGCGTTACGCCGCCCGTATACCTTCGTGGTGATGGCGGTTCTGATCGCGGTCCTTGGCGGGATCTCGATCCTGTCCATGCAGAAGGACATATTCCCGTATATCGATATTCCGGTAGTCAGCGTCGTCTGGTCTTATAACGGCATTTCGCCGAACGACATGGCAAATCGCATCGTGACGATTTGCGAACGCGCGATGACGACGACGGTGAACGATATCGAGCACATGGAATCGTCGTCGTACAACGGCGTGGCGGTGGTGCGGGTATTTTTCCAGCCGAACGTGAAGATCGATCTTGCGATCGCGCAGGTGACCGCCATCAACCAGACGATTCTGCGCGTGCTGCCGCCGGGGATTTTTCCGCCGAACATCCTGAAATACGACGCGTCGAGCGTACCGATACTGCAGATCGGGCTGAGCAGCAAGACGCTGAGCGAGCAGGAACTGTTCGACCTGGGGCTGAACTTCATCCGAACACAGCTGGCGACGGTGCAGGGCGCGTCGATTCCCCTGCCGTACGGCGGGAAGATGCGCCAGGTGATGGTGGACATCGATCCGAACGCGCTGTATGCCAAGGGGCTTTCGGCGACGGACATCAGCAATGCGCTGAATGCGCAGAACCTGATTCTTCCGGCGGGCGACGCGAAGATCGGGAACCGCGATTATTTCATCGAGATGAACTCGAGCCCGCTGACGGTTCCGGCGATGAACGATCTGCCGGTGAAGACGGTGAACGGGGCGACGGTGTACATGCGGGACATCGGGCAGGTGCGGGACGGCTTCGCGGTGCAGACGAACATCGTGCGCGAAAACGGCCGGCGCGGCGCGCTGCTGACGGTGCTGAAGAACGGGCAGGCCTCGACGCTCGACATCGTCAACGAGATCAAGACGGCGCTGCCGAAAGTGGCGGCGGGTTTGCCGCCGGCGCTGAACATAAAGCCGCTGTTCGACCAGAGCCTGTTCGTGCGGGCGGCGATCAACGGGGTGGTGCGGGAAGCGCTGGTGGCGGCGGGACTGACGGCGCTGATGATCCTGCTGTTCCTCGGGAGCTGGCGGAGCACGGTGATCGTGTGTACGTCGATTCCACTTTCGATTCTGACGTCGTGCATCATTTTGTGGGCGATGGGCGACACGGTGAACGTGATGACGCTGGGCGGCATGGCGCTGGCGGTGGGCATTCTGGTGGACGACGCGACGGTGGAGATCGAGAACGTGCACCGGAACATGGGGATGGCGAAGCCGCTGACGCGGGCGATTCTGGACGGCGCGCAGCAGATTGCGCTGCCCGCCTTCGTTTCGACGCTGGCCATTTGCATCGTGTTCGTGCCGGTGCTGCTGCTGACGGGTCCGGCGAAGTTTCTGTTCACGCCGCTGGCGCTGGCGGTGGTGTTCGCGATGATGATGTCGTACTTCCTGACGCGAACGCTGGTGCCGACGATGGTGCACTATATGCTCGGCACGGAAGTGGAAATCTATGCGCTGGGCGAAGAGGGCCTGGAGCACGCGAAGGGCGTGATCTGGCAGACGCACCACGCCTTCAACCGGAAGTTCGAGAAGATGCGCGCCGGGTACCGCAGGGCGCTCGGCTGGTGCCTGCATCATCGCGGCCGGGTGAGCATTATCTACGGCGTCTTCGTGCTGGCCTCGCTCGGTCTGGTGATGGTGGTGGGGAGCGACTTCTTCCCGTATGTGGACTCGGGCCAGCTGCGGCTGCATGTGCGGGCGCCGGAAGGCACGCGCATCGAGGAGACGGAGCGGATATTCGGCAGCGTGGAAGAGACGATCCGCAAGACGCTGCAGCCGGGCGAACTGGAGGAAGTGATCGACAACATCGGGCTGCCGACGAGCGGGGTGAACCTGGCGTTCGGCGATTCGGCGACGATTGGGGCGGCGGACGGCGACATCCTGATTTCGCTCGATGAAAAGCACCACCGGCCGACGCAGCTGATCGAACGGGAGCTGCGCGCGGCGCTGCGCAAAGGCTATCCCGACGAGAGCTTCGCGTTCGGCGCGGCGAACATCACGAACCAGATTCTGAACTTCGGGCTGCCGTCGCCGATCGACATCCAGGTGGTGGGGCGGAATGCGGACGCGAATTACAAGATCGCGCAGGACATCGAGCGGAAGCTGACGCTGGTGCCGGGCGCGGTGGACGTCCACATCAACCAGGAAGTGAGCACGCCGTCGATCCGATTCGACGTGGACCGCAGCAAGGCGAACCAGGCGGGGCTGACGCAGCGGGACGTGGCGAACAGCATGCTGATCTCGCTGAGCTCGAGCGGGCAGACGGCGCCGAACCAGTGGCTGAATCCGCAGAACGGGGTGAACTACAACGTGGCGGTGCAGACGCCGCAATACCGGATCTCGTCGATTGACGACATCCGGCGCACGCCGATCACGAGCGCGGCGGGCGGCAACACGCAACTGCTGGACAATCTGCTGAGCGGGGTGCACCGGGGGATCACGACGTCGCTGATCAGCCACTACAACGTGCAGCCGGTGTTCGACGTTTTCGCGAATACGGATCTGCGGGATCTGGGCGGGGTGGCTTCCGATATCCAGAAGATCGTGAAACAGGAGAACGCGCATCTGCCGAAAGCGACATCGATTGCGGTGCGCGGGCAGGTGGAGACGATGCGGACATCGTTCCGGCGGCTCGGATTCGGCGTGCTGTTCGCGATTCTGCTGGTGTATCTGCTGATGGTGGTGAACTTCCAGAGCTGGCTCGATCCGTTCATTATTCTGACGGCGCTGCCGGGCGCGTTCGCGGGGATATTGTGGATGCTGTTTGCGACGCAGACGACGCTGAGCGTGCCTTCGCTGATGGGATCGATCATGGCGATCGGCGTGGCGACGGCGAACAGCATTCTGCTGGTGACGTTCGCCAACGACGAACGCAAAGAGGGCAAGAACGAGATTGAAGCCGCTCTTTCGGCGGGATTCACGCGCATCCGGCCGGTGCTGATGACGGCGCTGGCGATGATCATCGGCATGCTGCCGATGGCGCTTGGGCTGGGCGAAGGCGGAGAGCAGAACGCGCCGCTGGGCCGGGCCGTGATCGGCGGACTTCTGTTCGCCACTTTCAGCACGCTGTTCTTCGTGCCGATCGTTTACAGCTTTCTGAGAAAGAAGCCGCCACTCGACCAGGACGAGGAGATCGAGAAAGAAGCGCATGAAGAGCTTCACATCGATCATCACGGGGAGCAACACCCCGCGCACGCGTGAGTGGGGCGACGCAGGTGAGTGAAGAACTGCCGATGAATCAAACAGAAGAGAAATTACTGCCAGCCGGGGAGGAGCAGAAGCAGCTGCCGGCGCCGGGCGCGGCGGCGCCGCCTCCGCATGAACATCACATCTCGAGGGGGAAGGTTTTTCTGGTGGCCGTGATACTGGCGGCTCTGGTGGCCGGGGTGGCGCTGCTGGGATATCTGCCGCGGAGGGCGCGCGAGGCGCAGGCGGCGGCGGCGGCGCGCGAGGAGCGGACCGATCTGCCGACGGTGACCGCGGCTTACGTGCGGCGGGCTCCGGTGGATACCGAGATACTTCTGCCGGGGAGCATGTCGCCGATTATCGAAGCGGCCATGTATGCGCGGGCGACCGGCTACGTGCGCAAGCGGTACGTGGACATTGGCGACCACGTGCGGGCGGGCCAGCTGATGGCGGAGATCGAAACGCCGGATCTGGACCAGCAGGTGGCGCAGGGCCGGGCGGCGGTATCGCAGGCGACGCAGCAGCTGGGGCAGACGAAGGCGGCGCTGATTCAGGCGCAGGCGCAGAGCGATCTGGCGAAGGTGACGTGGGACCGGTATCGTAATCTGGTGGGTCGCGGCGCGGTTGCGCAGCAGGATGCGGACAACCAGGAGACAACGTACCGGACGGCGACGGCGCTGGTGAGCGCGCAGCAGGCGAACGTTCACGCAGCCGAGGAAGCGGTGCGGCAGGCGCAGGCGAACCTGGAACGGCTGCTGGCGCTGCAGGATTACCAGAAAGTGCGGGCGCCTTTCACGGGGATCGTCACGGCGCGGAACATCGAAGTGGGATATCTGATTTCGGCGGCGGGCGCAAGCCAGGGCGTGTCTCCGCTGCAGCTTTCGGGCGTGGCGAATCCCGGGACGGCGGGCAACGAGATGTTCCGGGTGGCGCAGATTGGTACGCTGCGGATTCTGGCGAGCGTTCCGCAGGCGAACGCGCCGGGCATACAGGTGGGAATGCCCGCGGAGATTACGGTTACGGAATATCCGGGACGGATATTTCAGGGTAAGGTGGCGCGGACGTCCAACGCGCTCGATCCGAATTCGCGGACGCTGCTGGTGGAAGTGGATGCGCCGAACAGGGACGGGAAGCTGCTGCCGGGCATGTATGCCGATGTGCGGTTCCGGAACCATCGGGATTCGCCGCCGCTGCTGATCCCCGGCGATGCGCTGGTCGTGAACAGCGCGGGATTGCAGATTGCGGCGCTGGTGGAGGCGGACGGCGATGCGGGCGGCGATGGGGCAGGCGGCGCGAAGACAAGGAAGATTCATTTCGACAGCGTTCAGGTGGGACGCGATTACGGAGCGGAGACGGAGATCTTGAGCGGAGCGCGCGAGGGGCAACTGGTGGTTGTGAATCCGGGCGACGAGGTGCGTGAGGGAGCGGTCGTCCATTATGAACTTTCGGGCGGCGGGCGAGGGCCGCGAACCGGGGGCGCACCGGCGAGCGGGAAGCCAAATTCGCCGAGTGCGGCGGGCCTGACGCCAGCATCGCAACTGCCGCGAGCATCGCAACTGCCGCGGGCATCGCAACTGCCGAAGACGGGAACGGCTGAATCCGGAGCGGCGAGGCAATGATGGACCGCATCACGGCGCGGGCCGTGGCGGTCTTTGTGTGCGGGACGCTGGCGATGAGCCCCGCGCTGTCGCAAACGCCGGTGGCGAATCCGCAGGCGCCGCCCGACCGGGCGCCGGGCGTCAGCTACGGGACGGGATTTCTGGGCGCTTACGGGCCGGGATCGGTGTCGCGGACGCTGTTCGCGGATTCGCCGCGATTGCGCGATCTGGTGCGAGCCGGGAATCTGTACCTCTCGGTGCAGGACGCCATCGCGCTGGCGCTCGAAAACAATCTCGACATCGAACTGGAACGCTATGGCGTGCGGGAGGCGAACACCGATACGCTGCGGGCAAAAGGGGGCGGCGGGCTGCGCGGGATTCCGCTGAGCGTAAATGAAACGCCGGCGGGCATTGGCGGCCCGGGGAGTCCTCTGGTGACCACAGCCGCCACGGGCGTGACGCCGCAGACAACGGTGCCGGTGAACGTAACGGACCAGCAGCTGACGGTGGAGACGCAGGGAAATCTGGGGGTGACCGGCACGTTTCCGTTCGCAGGCGGGCCGCTGATTCCGCAGTACGATCCGGCGATTACGGGCACGTTTCTGGCGCAGCACGCGACCACGCCCGAAGTGAACGCGCTATTTACGGGGGCACAGGCGCTGGTACAGAACAACTACTCGAGCAATGCCGGGTACGTGCAGGGGTTCGGAACAGGAACCACGATCGCGGCCGGGTTCACGAACCTGTACAGCAGCCAGAACGGGATAAGGAACATTTTCAACCCGTACGACGCGACGAGTCTGGGCATCACGATCACGCAGCCGCTGCTGCGGGGTTTCGGCATCAAAATGAACCGGCGCTTCATTCGCATCGCGAAGAACAGCGAACGAATTTCCGATTACGTTTTCGAGCAGCAGGTGATCAGCACGGTATACGGCGTGGTGCGGCTGTATGACGATCTGGTGAGCCTTGAAGAAGACCTGAACGTGAAGCGCGAGACGCTGGCCACCGCGCAACAACTCTACGAGGACAACCGCAACAAGGTGGAACAGGGCACGCTTGCGCCGGTGGAACTGACGCGGGCCGAAGCGCAGGTTGCGGCGGCGCGGCAGGATCTGATCAATTCCGACGGGTACGCGCGTGAACAGGAACTGATTCTGAAGAATGTGCTCTCGCGAGGTTTCTGGGCTGACCCGGCGCTGCGCGATGCCCGAATCGTTCCCACGGACCCGCTGGTTCTCGAGCCGCTGCCGTCGCAGACCACGGCCGAACTCGAGCAGATGGCGATCCGGAACCGGCCGGAACTGCAGGCGGCGAATCTGCAGGTGACGAATGCGGAAATCAACATCGAAGGCACGCGCAACGAGCTGAAGCCGCAGCTCGATCTGGTGGGCAATATGTCGGACGCGGGGCTGGCTGGCGCGCTGAACAGCGCGTACATTGGGGCGGCCGGGGCTCCGCTTCCATCGCCCGGGGCCTATCTGGGTCTTAACGGCGGCTATGGCACGGCGCTGGGACAGATCTTCCTGCGCGATTATCCGACGTACAGCATCGGCCTGAATCTGACGCTGCCGGTCCGCAACCGCATCGCGCAGGCGGATATGGCGCGGGACGAGCTGCAACTGCGGCAATCGCAGGTTCGCACGAAGCAGGTGGAGAACCAGATTCGAGTGGAAGTGGAAGACGCGCTGATCGCGGTACAGCGATCGCGGGCGGCATATGAAGCGGCGGTGGAGGCGCGGAAGCTGCAGGAGCAGTCGCTCGAGATCGAGCAGGAACGGTTCAATGTGGGGCTCTCGACCAACTTTCTCGTGATCCAGTATCAGAGCTATGTGGCGCAGGCGCGATCGACCGAAGTGGCGTCTCTCGATGCGTACGCAAAAGCGAAGCTGCAACTGGAACGCGCGACGGGCACCACGCTGCCGGATTACAACGTGTCGCTGCCGGAGGCGTTTCGCGGGCAGGTGACGCGAGTATCGTCGCCGAAAATTCCGACGGGCGTGAATCCGGCGACGGCCGCGCCCACGACGACGAATCCACCGCCTCCGCCTCCGCAACTGGCGCCGTCACAGCAACCGCCCCAGCGGTAGCGTTCCATGCTTCAGCGGTTAACATAGAACGAATGCTGAAGATCGGCAGCGTGCGATGGCGCGGCAAATGTCCCCGCCATCCTTCGTTCGACCCGTATGCGGATGGCCGCGGCGCGATCAAGGGCGCATGCGCAAAATGCACCGCGCTGGCCGATATTCATGAGACGCATCAGAGGATGGTGGGGCTGATGCGGACGTTCGCGCCGCCACAGCCGGCGAGGAAGAAGCCGGTTCCCGTGCTCGACCGGCAGGAGAATCTGTTCAGCGATGAGTGATCGCCGGATGTTCTCCGGCGCCGGGCGTTACTTTTTCATCAATTGCCTCTTCATCAATTGCCGAGCGCGCGAGCGTCGTGTACACGAGAATTTCGCGCCGCGGCGACGCCCACCCGAAAAGCTTCCAGAATGGCGCTGGCGACCGCAACGCCCTTGCCCGCTATATCGAAGGCGGTGCCGTGCGCGGGGGTGACGACGGGAATGGGCAAGCCGGACTGGAGCGTGACGCCGCGCTCGAAGCCGATCAGCTTGGTGGCGATCTGGCCCTGGTCGTGGTACATGGTGACGACGGCGTCGAATTCGCCCTTGCGCGCGCGGACGAACATGGTATCGGGCGGATAGGGTCCCGAGGCAAGAATGCCGGCGGCCTGAGCGCGCTCGATGGCGGGCGCGATCACGTCGATTTCCTCGCGTCCGAGCAAGCCGCCTTCGCCCGCATGCGGATTGAAACCGGCGACGGCGATTCGCGGCTCCGGTTTGATGCGCCTGAGCATGGAGTTCACCTGATCGATGGCGGCGAAGATGCCGCCGGCGGTGAGTAAACCCGAAACGTCCTTCAGCGGCACGTGCGAGGTGACGCGCGTTGTCCAGAGCGACGCCGCGATGTTGATCTCGGAGCAAAGACTGGTGACGCCGAGCTGGTGGGCGAAGAAATGCATCTCGTCTTCCTGCTCAAGACCGGCCAGCATCATGGCCTGCTTGTTGAGCGGCGCGAACAGCAGGACATCGACTTTCCCGTCGCGGATGAGGCCGCAGGCGCGGCGCAGTGTCGCGAGAGTGAAGGCGCCCGCCTCACAGCTGAGGTGCGCGACCGCAGGAATCTGGCCGATCCGTTCCTCCACGAAGGGAAGGCCATCGAACACCGATTCGGGGGTTCCGGCGATCTTCGCGCCGGCGCGAAAAACGTGGTGGTCGCCGAGCAGAGTGATCTCGGCGGCTTCGCGGGTTTCGGGCAGGGCGAGCAGTTTCGCGGTGATCTCCGGGCCGATGCCGGTCGGGTCGCCTGCCAGAAGCAGGAGGCGTGGACGGGCGCTCATTTGCCGGCTCCGGAGGCGAGCTTCACGGCCATATCGATGGCGCCGATGAGGGGCCGCGTGCTGGCGATGCCCTTCCATGCGATGTCGAACGCCGTTCCGTGATCCACGCTGGTGCGGACGATCGGAAGACCCAGAGCCACGTTGACCCCGCCTTCGAAATCCAGCAGTTTCAGGGGCACGTGGCCCTGATCGTGATACATGCAGACAATCGCGTCGAAGCGCTTGCGGCGCACAGCCTGATAGAAGAGCGTGTCCGGCGGAAACGGCCCCTCGATGGGGAGACCACGTTCCTTTGCCCAGGCGACGGCGGGGGCGATCTCGCGAATTTCTTCGTCTCCGAACAAGCCGTTTTCGCCCGCGTGCGGATTCAGGCCGGCGACAGCGATGCGCGGCGAATCGCGAAGTCTGGCCACGGCATCGCAGGTGAGATCGATGATGCGCTCGATGCGGTCGCGGCGCACGCGGCGGATCGCCTCGGCGAGCGAGACGTGGGTGCTCACGTGCGTGACGATCAGCTCTTCCGAAGCGAGCATGATGGTGACGTCTTTGCTGCCGCAGATGGCGCCGATGAGTTCGGTGTGACCGGTGAAATCGGGGTCGCTCAACTGCGTGGCTTCCTTGTTCATGGGAAGCGTGACCATGGCGTCGATTCTTCGTTCGAGCGCCGCGTGCGTGGCGGAGACGACATAGGCGCGGGCGGCGTGGCCGGAAGCGGCGTTGATTTCGCCCGGCGTAACGTCGGTTGAAGTCAGCAGAGCGTGGTCGATGACGCCGATCTCGCCGGGATGTGGTTCTTCGTTGAGCGAGGCGCGGCGGATGGGCACAGAGATGCCGAGCGTTTCCGCGCAGAGCGTGAGAACTTCGTAATCGCCGAAAGCGAAGAAGGGGTAACGAATCTCGCCGCGTGAAAAGGCGTTGAGGAGAATTTCAGGGCCGACTCCGCTCGAGTCGCCCACAGTGATTCCAAGTCGCATCAGATTTCGATTTCAAAGGCCGCGGCCAGGCGCGGGAGCACATCGGGACCGCCGAAGCCGCCCGCTTTGGTGATCAGAGTCAGCGGGCGTCCGTTGACCTCGATTCGAGAGACAGGTACGCCGGGAAGCGCCTCGCGAAGCGGCGTGATCGTCTGCACCCCGAATTCTTTCATGAGCGTACGCGCCGTATCACCGCCGAAGACAATCAGCGTATCAACTGAGTGAAGACGCTGGAGCGTCCGCTGCGCGGCATTGGCCAGGGCTTCGCGGCCATCGGTAAACGCGGAACATTCGACGACCGGCCATGAACCCGCGTAGCCGAGCTGCTCAATGGAAACCGCGTGCATGCTGCCGCACACGACCAGGGGCCTCGCGATCCGGGGAAGCGGCGCGGGCGCGCGGCGCGGGACGGGAAGGATCCGCGCAAGCGGCCGGGCGATGCCGCCGGACCCGGCAACAATCACGGGCTGGTCTGAGCGGCAGATGGTTTCGGCGATTCTGTCGAGGCATTCGTCCGACGCGGCATCCACAATGCGGACGCGGCGGCCGCCGAGCATCTCACCGATGGCGCTGGTATTCGCGGGATGCGTGGGGTCGCGGCTGAAAACCGTGAGGTGCAAAGGTACGGAGTTCACATACAAGCGACCGCCGACAACGGTTCGCCCCAGCGCGGGATACGCGGGGGTGAAGAAAACGGGCCGTTCGGGATAGAGGCCGGCGAGAGCATCGAGTTCCGCGGCAATGGGACCGCGCATGGTCGAATCGATTTTCAAAAAGAGCATTCGCGGAGCGCAGACGGCGAATTCAGCGACGCGGGCAGCGGCCGCGCCTGGTTCCAGATGCCGCGACTCCAGATCGACGACCGTGACCGGCGCTTCGGGCGCGAGTTCGATACCGACCGCCGCCTGCGCGCCAGCGGCAGCGAACAACGCTCCGATTTCCAGCGCCCCGGTGAGATCGTCGGCAAGCACGAGAATGCCGTGGGCGGCCGCTTCGGGCGGAGACGTTTCGAGACTGGCCGCGGGGAACATTGGAAAGCCGTGCCGACGGTCAATTATCCCGCCGCACGGCGGCGTGAAGGCGGGTCAGCCTGCCCGGGAATTTATTTTCCTCCGAAGACGGTGAGTTGATGACCGTCAGGGTCAGTGAATGTGGCGGCCCACATTCCCGGGCTGACTTCGTGAGGCTCGGCGACAAAGACGCACCCTCTGGCGCCGAGTTCGGCGCGAGCGGCTGAGACGCTGTCCACGGGAAAAATCACTTCGACCGCGGCGGCAGACGGTTTTGCGCTTCGCCCGAGAGGAACGCTCAACACGATGGTCACCTCTCCCGCGCGCACCAGAGTGATGTCGGGATCGGGTTTGCCAATGACCGGAAGCCTGAGAGTTTCCGAATAGAAGCGGGTCGAGCGGGGCATGTCGGAGACGCCAAGAGCGATCATGCCAACGCGGAGGTTCAGGGCCGGAGGATTCTGCGCGAGTACCGCCGCAGCGGCGAGAGAAGCGAACAGAAGCATGGTCATGACGGCAGTGTGGCGCAATGCAGCGGGCTAATGCTTGTCCGATCTTGCGAATTCGCGGCGGAACGAAGCAGGCGGCTGGCCGAAACGGCGCCGGAAGGCCCGGCTGAACGCCGAAGGGCTGGCGAATCCGGCATCGAGCGAGGCATGGATAACGGAAGAACCTTTTTCGAGAGATTGCCGCGCCGTTTCGAGCCGGAGAGCGACGAGATATTCGTGCGGGGTCTCGCCGAACGCGGCTCGAAATCCACGGTGGAAGTGGAACGGCGACACGCACGCGGCTCGCGCAGCGGCGGCGAGGGACACCGGGCGGGACGTGTTGGCGTGCAGGTATTCGCGGCCAATGAGGATGCGGCGAAACAGTTCGTCGCGCGTCGACGTTCTGACGGCCGGAAGCCGCCCGGCGGCGGATCGAATGCGGGCGTAGTAGCCGAGAAGAGCCTCGGCCGCGAGCAGGAATTCCTCCTCGTGCGCGCCCGGCGCGATGCCCTGCTCCGCGCGTTTGGCAAGAGTGTGAACGCGGCGGAGGAGCGTTTGCTCGGGATCGCCGTGCAAAGCAGACAGCCAGGGCAGCGCGGGACCCGGCCGGGCGGGATCGTCCAGCGAATCGTCGAGGCGAGATGTGATATCGAGAGCGACGGATTCCACGAAGCCGGCCCGGAAGAATACGCAACAGGTCTCGACTGGCTCATCGGCATCGATGTTCATCGAGTAAGTCTCGCCCTCTGACAGGATGAGGAAGCTCGACTGGTCAACGACAAGTTCGCGGCCGCGCGCGATCCAGCTGACCTGTCCTTCGAGCACGGTCTTGACGGAGAGAGGACCGGCGTATTCGCTCACGCGATGCCGCTTCGCGCGCGCATGCAGGACGACATTGCCGGAGCCGATCGCGGCATCCCGCGGGAAGAGAAACGGCGCGCGATTCAAGGTTACGGCGATCCGGCGCCAACGGAAATGAGCGCGAGAGCGGTGCGCGAATCCGGTCCGCTGATGCCGAGTACGTGATCGCCCGCCGGCGTTCCTGGGGGGACCTGGAAATTGATCTGGTACGTGGCCGCGAGTCCCGGAGACAGGCCGGCGTATTCGATGCCCGGCGAGGGTACGCCATCGAGATCGACGGCGAAGACGGCCAGAGCGCCGGAAAGGGGCGCCGATGCCGCCGCGGCGCCATCGGGCGGCGGCGAAGATACGGCGCCGAGGCCATCCACATAGACCGCAACCGTTTCGCCGGGCTGCGCGGGGCTCGATGGGGAGACCAGCGAGTAATCGCCATGGATCGCCACCGCGTATGAACCGGACGAGGTATAGACGCCCGGCGCGGTAAGGTTCACCAGAGTGGTGATGGTGTTCGACGCGGCGCCGTTTGAAATCACCTGAACGGTTGCGATGCCGGGCGCCGTGGACTGTGGGACCAGCGCGGAAATCTGTCCGGCGCTGACGAACGCGACAGGCGCGGCAACGCCGTTCACCAGCACCTGAACGCCGCTGATGTTCTGGGGTACGGGTATGGTCGAATCGCTGGCCGCGGCTGGAGCGAGATTGGATCCGTAGAGCGTGAGCCATTCCCCGGGCGAGATGCCCGCGGTGAATGGCGCGGCGCTGGCGGCGTTGACGATGCCCTGCGGACTGAGGAAAACGCCGGCGCCGGAGGGGGCGGGAAGCGCCATGGCGATCTGAATCCCGAGATGCGGCCAGGGCGGAAGGGAGACCCGCGCGCCGCCATCGGCCGAGATCGACGACTGGCCGGACAGAGAGGCCGCCTCGGCGAACGTCTGGCCCACGGCGCTGTTCTGACCGGAGACGGCGGGGATGGGGGTGTTCATGCGGCGGTGATGCAGGATGGGCGCGTTGGCGGCATTGAGCGAGCCATACCATGCGCCGATGGGCGCGATGCCGGCCGCGAGATTCGTCGCATCCACATCGATGCCGCCTTCGAGATAAAGGCCGGTGAGCGCCGCGGCCGGAGCAGGATCGGTGCGGACGCCGACGAAGAGATCGATGCCATTGGCGGCGCCGCCGAAGAGAAACGTTCCATCAGGCGACAGCCAGAAGCGCTCCTTGCTTTGCGCAAAGATACTGGCGTCCGGTAGATTGAGCGCGCCGGCGCCGTTCGCAATGGCGTAGGTAGCGCCCGTGAGCGCGCCGGTAAAACCCGAGCCGCCGTTTCCGGTAAAGCCACTCACGGCGGATTGCGTCAGATTGCCCATGCCGTCCGTCGTGATCTGGACCATGAAGCTCGAGGTCCACGGCACTCCGGCGGAAGGCGAGAAACAGGCAATCGCGTAAGAACCCGTTAGCGTGGAGACGGCCGACGACGGAGTGGCGACGAACAGGTCCGTATAGCCATTGCCGGTTTCGGTGGTGGACCCGATCAGCCCTTTCGGGGAGACCAGTGCGTAGATACGGTCGCCGCCTTCGAGCGGGCTGTCGAAATATCCGAAGCCGCCGGACGACATCGCATAGCTTCCATTTGTCGAATAGGAGGTGGAGCGGCCCGAAAGCAGATCGAATTCGGCCGCGCCGGAAACAGAATAATGACCGTTGCCATCGAACGTGATCTGGCCTTGCAGAGAAGCGGCGTTCAGCAGATCGCCGGCGGCGTCGGCCGGGTAATAGAGGACCTGACGGAAATTCCAGGTTCCGCTGAGCAGTCCGTTACCGCCGCTGTCCCACGCCGGTGCGTCGGCAGCCTGAAGCAGGGCGGCCAGCGAGATCAGCAAGAGCACGCGGCTGGAGCATCTAAAGAAAAAGTTCATTCCCCCGGTTGGGTGCAAGGCGCGTGAGTGAATTGTGGCATCTTCAGCACCTTGCCGCAACGGGAGAGTGTCATCCGGGTACTGGAAACGGCTCAGAACTCGTGTGGATGGCGCTCCTGACCGGTGGCGCGCGGTCTGACGACGGTGAACGCGGGCCGGTTCGGAATCCGCATGGACGGACTGGCGGCCGCGCGCGGAGAAGCGCCGCCGGCCAGTTGCGAAGTGGCGGTCCCGACCGGAATCACGGCTTCGTCGGAATAGGAATCCGGCCCGGTGATGCCGACGAGGTAATTGCCCGGCGTCAGCGTTGTGGGGATCTGGAAATCGATCTGGTAGAGCCCCGCAAGAGCCGGCGCGAGTCCGATGAACGGCAGCGGCGTCGCGACCGCCGTTCCGTTGACATCGATGGAGATGGTGGCGTTTGGAATGCTGAACGGGCTGATGGGGCCCGCGGCGCCATCGGGATTCGAAGGATTCACGTTGCCGAGACCGGTGAGATACATCTGGATGGTTTCGCCGGGCTGCGCCGGATCGGCATTGGATACGATCGCGCCGCCGCCGTGTTCCGCGGCCGCGAAACCGAGGCCGCCGGGGCCCACGCCGCCGAAGCTGGAATCGATGGTGAAGACGCCGGGCGTCGTTTTGTACACCGGGACCGAAATCACGTTCGATGTGGCCCCGGATGTGGTGATGACCTGAATGTCCGCGACGGCGAAAGTATTCTCATAGGGCACCACCACGGAGATCTGATTCGGGCTGACGAAATAAATAGGCGCGCTGTAGCCATTGATGCTGACACGGCTCACGCTGCCGAGCGAAGTAGGCCAGGGCAGCGAGTTGGCCACAACCGTTCCGGAAGCAAGATTGGAGCCGTACAGCGTGATCAGCTCTCCATTCGAGATACCGGCTGTAAAAGGGGCCGAACTCGCGGAGTTGGTGACGCCCTGCGGATTCAGCCAGACGCCGGTACCGGTTGGAGAAGGCGCCTGCAGGGCCACATTCAGTCCGAGATAGGGAGAAAGACCGAATCCGATCCGAATGGCGCCGTTCGGGCTGAAAACATATTGAAGAGCCGAGGTGGTGTTGGTATATCCGCCGGAGGTGAAAGTGCCGTAAGTATCGGGAAAAGTGTACCCGGTCCCGCCGGAGCCATAACCGACCCGCTCGTTCGAGATGATGTTGCCCGAAAGACCGCCCGTCAGCACGTCGAATGAGCCATACCAGGAATCGAGCGCGCCGTTGTTGTTGGCGTTGTCGTCCATGCCCGCCTGGTAGAACAGTCCCGAGAAGTTCGAGGGATTGGAGCCGTTGGTCTTCACGCCGACGAAGAAATCGAAATCGAGAGGCGAACCTCCGAAAAGGAAGTTGCCGTCCGGAGACATGTAGATATATTCGTTCTGCTGACCGTTGAAACCGATAAAGCTTGCGTTGTTGTTTCCCGGAAACGCGAGGACGCCCGCGCCGTTGCTGAAATAGTATTTCAGGCCGGGCGAAATCTGCGTGTAGACCTGCGTGCCGGAGCCGCCGTAATAGCCGGTCATGCTGGTGTTGGCCTGCCCCGCGCCGTTGGCGCTCATTTGAATGAGCGCGTCTTCGTCGTAGGAAGCGCCGGTGGTGAAATCAGGCCGGAAATAGCTGAGCTGATAGGTTCCGTTCAGACTGGCGACAGTGGGCTGCGGGTTGCCGATGGGAGCCGCGACAAAAAGGTCGGAATACTGGCCTGTGTTTTCCGTAGCGGAGCCCACGATGATGCCATTCGAGACCATCACGAAAACGCGCTCGGTGGCATCCGCCGGGCTGGTGAGATAACCGAAGCCGGCGGATGAAATGGCGTACGTTCCCGTGGCGCTGAAAGCCTGGGGCGCCCCGGTGTTGGTGGAAAGCATCTGGCCGCCCGTACCCGCAATCGTCCAGCCGCCGTTGCCGTCAAACGTTATGCCGCCATAGACAGCGTACGCAACGCTGTTTCCGTAAACCACCTGGCGGAAATAATAGTTGCCGCTCAGCTGTGAATTGCCGGTGGCATCCCAGGTATTCGTTTGCGCCATTGCAGCCGCTCCGCAGAACGCGCAGGCGAACAGCGCCGCCTTCATTGATTTCATCCCATCTCCCCAAAATCAGAAACCTGAATTGCTCTCGTACTTCTCTGCAGTTCCCGACGATACTCAGGCCGAGGTTCGTTTCAGCAATTCTTCGGCCCACAGAGCGCCACGGGGATCATCCTCATGTTTGAAATAAACGTAAGCATCGCGGCCACTCCCGATCAGAGTTCGAACGCCCGAGGCGATCTCGAGGCGGGACGGTTCCGGATAATCGCCCTGCCGTAACCGAAAATAGCCGAAATCGGCCGTGAAAACGCGTGGCACGATGAGGCGCTCGGATTCGGCCAGGCACAGGGCGACGTTGAATTGCGCGAGCCGCTCATAGACGGCGTCGGAAAGCCAAGATTCGTGGCGGAATTCGAAGGCGAAGCGCACATCTCGCGGCAACAGCGGCAGGTATTCGTCCAGCCGCGCGAGATCGCACTTGAAGGAAGGGGCGAACTGATACAGCACCGGCCCCAGACGTCTTGACGCGCGCAACGGCTCCAGGCTGCGGAGAAAGGTCTCGGTGAATGCGCCCGCGTCCTTCATTTTCATCACGTGCGTGAGCCGCATATGCGCTTTGCAGGCGAACGCGAACCCCACCGGGGTTGACGCCAGCCACCCTTCGAGTGTTTTGGACGAAGGCATCTGGCGGAAGGTGTAATTCACTTCGACGCTGTTCAGGCGGGTGGCATAGTATTCGAGGAACCTTCTCGAGGGTAGCTCTTTCGGATAAAAGTCGGGTTTCCACGCCGTATATGAGAAACCCGAAGTGCCCGCAAACAGTTGCGCCATGAGCGTTCTCGATTGTACCTGGCGGGCGCGCGGGCCCGAAGATGGCGGCGAGCAGGCGTCCGCTACCATGAAGGATTCCGTGGCCGGGTTCCGCTGCCTCTGACGAGGGGGCGCAACGGATGCCGTGCGCGGCGCGTCACACAACGATTCATGCACAGGTTCCGTCTGGTATTGGCATTCACCGCCGCGGCGCTCGCGGCCAGCGCGCAGCAGTATACGATCACGACCGTAGCTGGTACTGGCGGCACGGCGGGGTATGCGGGCGATGGCGCGCCCGCTTCCGCCGCACAGTTGAGCAAGCCCAACGTAGTCGCGCGCGACGGGAAGGGCAATCTGTTTATCTCGGATCTGGGCAATTACGTCATCCGGAAGATCGATACGAACGGCAACATCTCGACCTTCGCGGGCAACAATTCGTTCGGATTTTCCGGAGATGGCGGACCAGCCACCTCGGCGCAGATCTCTACCGTGAACGGCATTGCGGTGGACGCGAAAGGCGATGTCTACCTTGCGGACACCTCGAATGGGCGGGTGCGCATCGTGACGCCGGACGGCAATATCGCGACGTTCGCGGGCAACGGTACGCACGGCTACGCCGGAGACGGCGCCGCAGCCGCGAGTGCCACGCTTTACTACCCGAGCGGCGTGGCGGTGGATGCGCAGAACAACGTTTATATCGCCGATTACGGCGCGGGCGTGGTGCGGAAGGTGAACGCGGCAGGCATTATTTCGACGTTTGCGGGCAATGGCGGCGGAATATTCGGAACGGTGCTGGGAGATGGCGGTCCGGCGGCAAGCGCCGTCCTCAACATGCCGTTCTCAGTGGCGGTGGATGCGGCGGGTAATGTTTACATCGGCGATCTCGGTTCGAGCAGCATCCGGCGGGTCACGACAAACGGCATCATCGGCACCATCGCTTCCAATCTGCAGGCGGCCAGTTTCGCGCTCGACAACTCCGGAGCGATCTACTACTCGAATTACGACAATTCGACCGTGGTGAAAATTTATCCGACCGGCACGCAACTCTGGATCGCAGGCGACGGGCAGGCCGGGTATTCGGGAGATGGCGGACCCGGCATCTCCGCGCAGCTGAACGCGCCTTACGGCCTCGCGGTGGACGGTGCGGGAAACATCTTCGTCGCCGATTCCAAAAACGACGTGATTCGCGAACTCACGCCCGCCGGGAACTCGATTGCTTCGGTGGCGAACTCGGCCACGAACATCGGATTCTCGAGCGTCGCTTCGGGCAGCAGCGGCACGGGCGTTCCACCGATTGCTCCCGGTGAAATCGTCACCCTGTTCGGCGCCGGTCTCGGTCCCGCGAATCTGACGGTGAACACGCCGCACAATGGCGTTTACGGTTCAACCCTTGCCGGAGTATCCGTGACATTCAACGGCACGTCAGCGCCGATCATATACGTGTCCGCCACGCAGACCGCAGTTCAGGCGCCCTACGAACTGGACGGCGCATCCACGGCGTTCGTGTCCCTGACCTACAACGGACAGTCGGCGCTCGGCATTACGGTTCCGGTCGCCGCGACTTCGCCGGGCATCTTTACATTCAACGCGACCGGATCTGGTCAGGCGGCGGTGGTGAATGCGGACGGTACCATCAACAGCGCCGCGCATCCGGCGCCGATCGGCGGCTACGTTTCCCTGTACCTGACGGGCGAAGGAACCATCAGTCCACAGGTAGTAGACGGGTCGATTTCGCCCGCAAATGCGTCCGTACCGAACGCCGGGGTCGCCGTGACTATCGGTGGGCAGCCGGCGAGCACCACCTATATCGGCGAAGCTCCGGACGAAGTGGTCGGGTTGCTGCAGATCAACGCGCAGATTCCTTCGAATATCACTCCCGGAACCGCCGTGCCCGTCGTGGTCAGCATCGGCGGCGTAAACACGCAACGCAACGTGACGATTGCGGTCTCGGCGCAGTAAGCGGGTCGATTCTTGTCTCAGGAACATCGCTACCGCGTAACGGTGGAATGGACCGGCAATACAGGCGCGGGCACGGCCGGATACGAAGCCTACAGCCGTTCGCACGAGATTCGAACGGAGAACGAATCGAAGCGCGCGATTGACGGCTCGTCCGACCCGGATTTTCGGGGCGACGCAGCGCGCTGGAATCCGGAGGAACTGCTGGTCGCATCGCTCTCGGCCTGCCACAAGCTCTGGTACCTTCACCTCTGTGCGGATGCCGGAATCGTGGTCACGTCTTACGTCGATCACGCCGAGGGCGTGATGCGGGTTGGCGGGGACGGAGCGGGCCGCTTCGAGCAGGTGACGCTGCGGCCCCGCGTAACGCTCGCCGCCGGATCGGACGCGGAGAAGGCGCGCATGCTGCATGCGAGCGCGCACCGCAAGTGCTTCATCGCGAATTCGGTGAATTTCCCGGTGACGAGCGAGCCGGAAATCGCAGCCGATTAGCTGCGCGCCGCGACGACCCGATCACTGGGCGAAATCGGAAGGTTCCCAAAGCGGGCGAATTTCGATTTCCGAGTCCTGATGGAAAGGATTCGGGCATCGCTTCACCCACTCGATGGCCTCCTCCATCGACGCGACCCGCCAGATCCAGAAACCGGCCACCAGTTCCCTGGTTTCCGCGAACGGCCCGTCGATGACGGATTTGCTCGAGCCGGCAAAGCGAACTCGCTTCGCCTGCGAACTCGGCTTCAATCCGTCGGCCAGCACGAATACGCCGGCCCTGATCAATTCTTCGTTGAACCTGCCCATGGCGGCCAGAAGCTCGGGATCGGGCCGCGCGCCCGACTCGGATTCGCCAGTCGCTTTCACCATCACCATCACTCTCATGCGTCGCTCTTCTCCTCACAGGAAGCGTCATCGATCAGCCGGGCGCTTCCTGTAAGTGTGTCGAACGGGCGCCGGAGAAATCGACAGAGATGAGAGAAAAATCGCCTGAGGGACGAGGCTCAGCTCTTTTTGGCCATCATCTTGTTGCCGCTTTTGGCGCCGGACTGCTCGAGCTGCTTCGCCATATTCAGATGATCCTGGAGGACCGGGATGGTCTGCTGCGCCCAGGCCTTGATCTGCGGGTCCGCGCCGTGCGCGGCTTCGCGCCTGAACTCGGCGATGGCGCGCTCATGGCCCGCGAATTCGTCGCGCAGGAATGTGCGGTCGAACTGATTTCCCTTCAGCTTCATGAGACTCACGGCTTCGTGATCGGTTTTCACATTGATGCCGCGGGGAACTGAAGTATCGCCTTCCTGCTCGGCGATCTTCTGCAACTGACTATACGCTTTGGTGTGATCGTCAGCGAGCTTGCGCGCGAAATCCTTTACGCCGGAGCCCGAGGCCTGGTTTTCGGCCATCTGTCCAACGTGTGCTTCCATCATGTTGTCCTGCTCCGCCGTGGTGACGAAGCGCTGGTCCGCAGGGCTGAGCTTGCCGGAGCCTGTCGCGGCAAATCCGCTGATCGCAACGCAAAGCAGACCCGCCGAAATGTTTCTCAGAATCATGTTCATTTCCTTTCGCCGGTAGTGCTGATTTGAATTGTGCATCCGCCCGAAACGCGAGCCTATCCTGTCCGGACAGTAGGGGGTGATGCGGCGCACCGGGAGCGCAAATCAGGCGGCGAATGCGAGGGGTGGAGAACGGCGTATCGCCGCCGCGCGTATGAATTCGCTACATTGGTCGATTCAGGACATGAGCAAAAGCGAACACCGGCGTCTCCGCAGCGAGATCTGGTTCAACGACACGGCTGAGCCCGGCGAAACAGCCGTTTACCTCGAGCGGTATCCAACCTGGGGACTGACGCGGGGCGAGATGCAATCCGGAAAGCCGGTGATCGGGATCGCGCAGAGCGGCAGCGAACTCACGCCGTGCAACCGGATTCACCTTGCGCTAGCCGATCGCATCAAGGCAGGCATTCGGGACGCGGGTGGAATCCCGTTCGAGTTCCCCATGCATCCGATCCAGGAGAGTTGCCGGCGGCCCACCGCGGCGCTGGACCGTAATCTCGCGTACCTGGGGCTCGTCGAGATCCTCTGCGGTTATCCGTTCGACGGCGTGGTGCTGACGACCGCGTGCGACAAGACCACTCCGGCAGCGCTGATGGCTGCCGCCACAGTGAACCTTCCCTCGATCGTGCTGACGGGCGGCCCCATGCTGAACAGTTATTACGACGGCAAACTGGCGGGGTCCGGCATGGCCCTCTGGGAAGCGCGGCGGCAACTGGCTGCGGGAAAGATTTCCGGCGACGAACTGATCGATATCACCCTGGCGTCTGCGCCCAGCCCCGGGTTTTGCAACACCATGGGAACCGCGCTCTCCATGAACTCTCTGGCAGAAGCGCTGGGCATGTCGCTGCCCGGATGCGCCGCGATTCCGGCGCCCTACGGAGAACGCGGGCGGATGGCTTACGAGACCGGCAGGCGCATCGTGGAAATGGTGCGCGAGGACCTGACGCCCAGCCGCGTACTGACGCGCCAGGCTTTCGAGAATGCCATTGTGGTGAACTCGGCGATTGGCGGCTCGACCAACTGCGCGCCGCACCTGACGGCGATTGCGCGCCACATGGGCGTGGAATTGAACCTCGACGACTGGGAAGAAATCGGCCATGAGATCCCGCTGCTCGCCAATGTGCAGCCGGCCGGCGAATATCTCGGCGAAGGCTTCCATCTGGCGGGCGGCGTTCCGGCCATCATGGGCGAGTTGCTGCGGGCGGGCAAACTGCGCGGCGAAGCGATGACGGTATCGGGCGCGACCGTGGAGCAGAACTGCCGTGACGCGCACATCAAAGACGAGCGCGTGATCCGTCCGTACGACAAGCCGATGAAGGAGAAGGCCGGGTTCCTGGTGCTGCACGGCAATCTTTTCGACTCGGCGCTGATCAAAACCTCGGTGATCAGCGAGGCGTTCCAGCGCAAGTATCTCGACCAGCCGGGGTCGCCGGGATCCTTCACGGCGCGCGTGATCGTTTTCGACGGACCTGAGGATTACCGCAAGCGCATCAACGATCCATCGCTCAAAGTGGATGAGGATTGCATGCTGGTGGTGCGCGGCGCGGGACCGATCGCGTACCCGGGTTCAGCGGAAGTGGTGAACATGACGCCGCCGGATTATGCGGTGAAGAAAGGCATCCGCATGCTGCCGTGCCTCGGCGACGGCCGGCAGAGCGGCACGTCGGACAGCCCGTCGATCCTGCACGCATCGCCAGAGTCGGCCGCGGGCGGCAATCTGGCGATCCTCGAGACGGGCGACAAGGTGAAAGTGGACCTGACCAACCGGCGCGTGGACCTGCTGCTGAGCGAGGAAGAGATCGCGCGGCGGATCGAGAACCTGAAGCCGCAGCCGATCCACAACGATTCACCCTGGCAGCAGTTGTATCGCGCGCACGTGGGCCAGCTGGATACGGGCGCGTGCCTCGATTTCGCCGTCGAATACCGCGATTTGCGCAAAGTCGTACCGCGTCATTCCCATTAGGCGCCGCCGCAGCGAGACGGCGGGTTATCTTCGAAGAAACGAAGGGGACACCGTCGTCATCCACAATTCCATGCGTCGTTTCGCGGTCGCAGCCGCTCTTCTCGTGTTTTGCCTGCCGGCCTGGCCGCGCAACCGGGACCGCTACGCGGTATTTTTGACGGCTCCGCCCGCTGTTGCGTCTGCCGGGCGCGCCAATGGAACGGCTTTGGCGGCCGCGCGGAACCGCGTGCGAGCCGCACATGCGAGCCTCCGGGCCGCTCTTGCGGCGCGTGGCGCGCGGATCGTCAGTGAAACAGACACGCTGCTGAATGCGATCTTCGTCGAGGCTGATGCGGCGCAGGCCGCCACGCTCGATTCCCTGCCCGGGGTTGCGGGCGTGGTACCGATGCGCCGGGTCCGGCTGAATCTCGACCACGCCGAGCAATTGACGAACGTTCCGGCGGCGTGGAATCTGCTGGGGGGCATGTCGAACGCGGGCGCGGGCATCAGGATTGGCATCATCGACACGGGTATCGACAACACGCATCCGGCGTTTCAGGACCCTTCCCTGACGGCGCCGGCCGGCTATCCGCTTTGCCCGCAGACCAGTCTGAACGCGTGCGCTTATACGAACAACAAAATCATCGTGGTGAGAAGCTACGTGAATCTGCTGGACAACGGCGGCGGCGCCGACCCAGCGCATTCGCGGCCGGACGATGAATCCCCGCGCGACCGCGTGGGGCATGGGACGGCGGTGGCCATGGCGGCGGCGGGCGTGACGAACACGGGGCCTTCCGACACGATAACCGGCGTCGCGCCGAAAGCGTTTCTCGGCAGCTACAAGGTGTTCGGATCGCCCGGCCTGAACGACTTCGCCGGTGAAGAGGCCATTCTTACCGCCATCGAAGACGCGTTCAACGATGGCATGGACATCGTGAATCTCTCGCTCGGGGCACCGGCGTTTTACGGCCCGGCGGATACGGGAGCCGCCTGCGGAGTTCGCGCCGGGACATCCTGCGATCCGCTTGCCGCGATCGCCGAAGCGGCGGCCGTGAACGGGATGATCGTAGTGGCGGCGGCCGGAAACGACGGCGATTCCGGAAACATCGCGCCCACGCTGAATACGGTCTCATCGCCCGCCGATGCGGCCGACGTGATCGCCGCCGCGGCAAGCACCAATTCGCATCAGTGGTTCTATCCGCTGACGGTGAGCAATCTCGGCACGTATCATTCGCAGATCGGCACCGGCGTGCAGCCAGCCACCGCGTGGAGCGGCCCGATCGTGGACGTGTCCACCGTTGCCATCAGCCCAAATGCAACGGCCGATCCCCAGGCCTGTTCCGCTCTTCCGCCGAATGCCCTGGCGGGTTCCGTCGTCCTGATTGCGCGGGGCACGTGCACATTCGTTCAAAAGATCCAGAATGCGCAGAACGCCGGAGCCGCCGGCGTGGTGGTCAGCAACAATCCGGGTGACAACACGCTGATCGTAATGTCCGCGGGCGGCACCGGAATTCCCGCCACCTTCATCGGCTATGACGACGGCCAGACGATTCGCAAAGGCATTCAGGGGCTGACCAGGCGCGCAACGGTTACGGTCGGCGTCAGTATTCAGTCAGTCGATGTGACCACTTTCAATCAGATGGCCGCGTTCAGCGCGCGCGGTCCCGTGCTGGGAACGGCGGCGCTGAAACCGGACATCACGGCGCCGGGAACCGACATCTATATCGCCGCGGAGAATTACGATCCGAACGGCGATCTCTATTCCCCCAATCGCTATATTGCGAGCGAGGGTACCAGCTTTTCCGCGCCGCAGATCGCCGGCATGGCCGCCTTGATTCTGCAGAACAACCACAATCTGACGCCGCAGCAGGTACGGGCGGCGCTGATGCAGACGGCATCGCAATCGCTCACCGACGCCGGAAATCCGGCCGACCTGCTGGCGATGGGCGCGGGACTGGCCAATGCGGGAAGCGCGGTAGCGACGAATCTGATCGCCACTCCGGCGTCGATCTCCTTCGGCGTGATTCGCGCCGGGATCCTGCCGCTTGCGCAACAGATCACTCTC
>DAIDJK010000172.1 GCA_027450225.1 Bryobacterales bacterium
CGCCTGGGTCTCGAGCATCATCTCACCGCCGGGCGCGCGCGTAAAACTCCGGTAATCGTTGAACGGAGCCCACCGCGAATCCCGTTCGATTTCCGCGAAATCTTTTCCCTGCCATTCGCCGAAATGAACCTCACCGAAGTCTGGCCGGATGGCGACTTCCAGCCCCAGCGCGCCCGCCAGCGGAGCCGCCGTTTCCGTCGCCCTTTCGAGCGGACTCGAGTAAATGGCTTTGATCGGCACGCCGGAAAGCCGCGCCGCCACGGCTTCCGCCTGGCGCCGCCCGTTGTCATCCAGCGAGTGCCCCGGCATCCATCCAGTCAGGCCTTTGCCCACGCGAGGAGTCGTGCCGTGGCGAATAAGGAAGACCGTTACGCGACCCGGCATAGTCCGGCGAGGAATGGATGAACTCTCAGGTATTGCACTCTCTTACTGTCGCATTCGGCACGTCTCGGCGCGGCTGCGGGATGGCCCGCCGAAACACTGCTTTGTCATTCTGAATACGGCGTGAAACTGGTCATATTCGGGCTCACCGTGAGCTCGTCCTGGGGAAACGGCCATGCCACTCTGTGGCGCGGCGTGTTGAATGCGCTCGCGCGGGCTGGCCATAAATGCGTGTTTTTCGAGCGCAATGCGCCATGGTACGAAAGTACTCGCGATCTTGCCGACCCCGGTAATTATGATTTGATGTTTTACTCTTCCTGGGAGGAAATCCGCCACCGCGCCGCGCGCGAAATCACCGATGCCGATGCCGCGATCGTCACTTCTTATTGCCCGGATGCGCCCGCCGCGTCGGAACTCGTGCTGAATGGAGACGCCGTTCGTGTCTTCTACGATCTCGATGCCCCGGTCACGCTTGCGCGGCTGGATTCCGATCTGCCCGTCGAGTGGGTTGGCGACGGCGGCTACAGCGGATACGATCTCGTGCTCAGCTATTCCGGCGGTCCCAGTCTCGAGGAACTGCGCCGGAAGCTTGGCGCCCGCCGCGTCGCTCCGCTTTATGGCAGCGTCGATTTCACCTTCCACCATCCCGTAACGCCAATGCGCACGCCCGCGGGAGATCGCCGCGTGGATCTTTCCTACCTTGGTACCTGGGCCGAGGACCGCCAGCCTGCGCTCCAGAAGCTGCTGATCGAGCCCGCCCGCCGTAAACCGGAGAGCGTATTTCTCATCGGCGGCTCCATGTATCCGGCCGATTTTCCCTGGAGTTCGAACATCTATTTCATCCCGCACGTCGCGCCCGCACATCACAATGCGTTCTATTGCTCGTCTGATTTAACGCTGAATATCACGCGCCAGGCGATGCTCGAGCGCGGCTATTGCCCTTCCGGGCGGCTGTTTGAAGCCGCAGCCTGCGAGACGCCTGTCCTGAGCGATCGCTGGCCGGGCATCGAAGAATTTTTCGAACCAGGCCGGGAAATTCTGGTCGCGGACAATTCGGAAGATGCGCTCCGGGCCATCACGCTCCATCGCGAAGAACTCAAGCGAATCGGGCGGGCCGCGAGCCGCCGCGCGCGCGAATGCCACACCGCCGAAATCCGCGCGCGGGAGATGGTGGAGGCTATCGAGGACGCCGCGTCGAATTCTGTCCAGCCAGCCGTTGGCGTCTCCGGAGATCACGTCTGATGTGGGGCATTATTCCCGCGGCCGGCGTGGGCAGCCGCATCCAGCCGCTGGCGTTTTCCAAGGAATTGCTGCCGGTGGGCAGCCGCTTCGAGGGTGAAGTGGAGCGCCCCCGCGCGGTCAGTGAATATCTGATCGAACGAATGATTCGCGGCGGCGCGCGCAAAATCTGCTTCGTCATTTCGCCCGGTAAGTCCGACATCCTCGAATACTACGGCGACCGCATCGGGGACGCCCAGACCTGCTACGTCGTCCAGCCGCGGCCCGCCGGATTGTGTGATGCCGTCTTCCGCGCTTTACCCGTTATCGCCAGCAATGAGCCTGTGATTGTTGGTCTTCCCGATACCATCTGGTTCCCCGAAGACGCCCTCACGCAACTGCCCGATCATCTGCTCTCTTTCCTGCTCTTTCCCGTCGAACGGCCGGAACTGTTCGACGCTGTCGTGCTTGATGAAACTGAATCCGTTCGCGAGATACGGGTCAAGCAGCCGGTGCGCGTCACCAACCAGGTCTGGGGCGCTTTCAAGATGCCCGGCCATACCCTCGCAGCGCTTGAGAAATTGTGGATCGAACGAGGACGAATCGATGAATATATCGGGACGCTGGTGAACGCCTGGCTTGCGCGCGGCGGCCGTGCCGTCGGCGTAAAGGCCGGCAAAGCCTACGTCGATGTGGGAACACTGAACGGCTATCGGGAAGCGATCCGCCTGCTCGGTGCCCCCGCGGGTGAGCGAACTCATGTGGCCGGCGCCGGCGGCCCCAATGCCGCAAACGAGGCCGGAGAGGAATGAACCAGAACGGATGAATGCGCCCGGAGCATCCCGCGAGGAAATCGCGCGCGAAGTGGCCCGTCTCGGGCCGTGGTTTCACAATATCGATCTGCTCGGCGTCCCCACCGCGCCCAGTCACTTCCTCGGCGATTATCCTTCGCTCAAATGGCGCAATTTCGAACGGGCCCTGCCCGCCGATCTCACCGGCAAGAGCGTACTCGATATCGGCTGCAACGGCGGCTTCTATTCCATCGAGATGAAGAAACGCAGGGCGAAGCGCGTCGTCGGCATCGATCACGATGACCAGTACCTTGACCAGGCCCGCTTCGCAGCCCGCGTGCTCGATTTCGATATCGAATTCCGCAAGCTGAGCGTCTATAAGCTCGCCGATCTCCGGGAGCGCTTCGATCTCGTCCTCTTCATGGGCGTCTTCTATCACCTGCGCCATCCGCTCCTCGCGCTCGATCTCATCTACGAACACGTGGCGGGCGATCTGCTCGTCTTCCAATCCCTCCAGCGCGGCAGCGCCGAAGTCGACCGCGTGGAACAGGACTATCCGTTCACAGAGCGCGACGTCTTCGATCAGCCCGGCTTCCCCAGGATGCACTTTATTGAAGATCGCTATTCAAACGATCCGACCAACTGGTGGTTCCCCAATCTCGCCTGCTCCGAAGCGCTGCTGCGAAGCGCGGGGTTCCGCATTCTGGACCATCCTGAAGATGAAGTCTTCATCTGCAAACGCGGCCAGCGCCCGGACTGGTGCGGCGCCGACAAGATTGTCGATGTTCAGCTCGACCGCTCAGGAGACCACCGGTGATCGAAGCCGCCATGCTCTGGAATGAGCCGAACAACATGTCCCACTGGGACTTCGAAATCGACCCCGACTGGAGCCGGTTCGCCCGCATGGTGAATCTCGCGGCCGATGCCATCAAATCCGAAAAGCCCAACCTGACCCGCGTACTGGGCGGCATCTCTCCCATCGATCCACGCTTCATCGCCCGCATGGACGCCGAGTGCGTTCTGCATCATGTGGACGTCGTCGCCGTTCACGGCTTCCCGCTCGACTGGAACCACTGGACCATCCACGAGTGGCCGGACAAACTGGACGAAATCCGTACCGTCACCTCACTGCCGCGCTGGGTATCGGAAGTCGGCGTCTCCACGTTCGGCGCCGAAGAAGTGCAGGAATGGGGCCTGAAGCGCAGCGCCGAGTTGCTCGTCGGCCGCGCCGAACGCATCCACTGGTACAGCCTGTTCGATCTTCCGCGAGCTTGGCCCGCCACCACGCGCCATCGTGAAGCCGAAGGCTCTTCTTATTACCGCCACTTTTACATGGGCCTCGTGCGCGAAGACGGCACGCCGAAACTCGCGCTCAAACACTTCCACGACTTCACGCCCGAACTCGGCATCTGTCAATGGTTCCATTTCGAAGACCATCGACTGGATGACGGTGTGCGCTGGCTCCGCGATCTCGGCGTCCGCCATCTGCGGACCGGCCTGAGTTGGGCGGACTGGCTGCGGCCGAACGCCGAAGCCTGGTTCGATCGGCAGATGCGGGCTCTCGACTCGTTCGACGTCACGCTCACTTTCTGCTTCACTCCCGAAAGCGAAGGCGTGCGGCCCCATTACACCAGCCCGCCCAGGGAGCCGCAGCGCTTCGCCGATTTCTGTGCTCAGATGGTCCGGCGCTATGTGGACTGACGTTGCCGCCCGGCGGATCGCTCTCGTCGTCGCGCATCCCGATGACGAAACTCTCGCTGCGGGCGCGCACCTCAAATACTGGCCGAACCTCACCGTCGTTCACGTCACCGATGGCGCTCCGCGCAACAGCGCCGACGCCCGGCGCGCCGGCTTCGCGGACTGGCCTGCCTATGCGAAAGCACGTCGCGCTGAACTGGAATGTGCTCTGCAGGCGGGCGAAGCAGAACACGCGCGCCGCATCGCGCTCGAAGTTCCCGATCAGCAGGTGATCCACGAAATCTGCGCTCTCATCGAGCGCCTCTCTCGCTTACTCGAAGCGGCGGAAATCGTCATCACGCACCCTTACGAAGGCGGCCACCCCGACCACGACGCCTGCGCTCTCGCCTGCCGCGCGGCGATTCCGCGCAGGGCGGAATTATGGGAGTTCGCCGGATACCATCTGCGCGATGACGCCATCGAAAGCGGGGTATTTCTTCAGAACGAACCCCGCGCCTTGCGCTTTCCACTTTCCGGCGCAGATCTCGAACGCAAGCGCGCCATGCTCGCCTGCTTCCGCACCCAACGCGAAACACTCGCCCAGTTCCGCGCCGGCGCCGAATCTTTCCGGCCGGCCGGCAATGCTGATTTCACCGCCGCGCCGCATCCCGGAACGCTGCTCTATGAAAGCTGGGGCTTCGGACTCACCGGTAAGCAGTGGCGTCAACTCGCCGAACACCTGCTCGCATGCCGCTGACGGTCCTGAGCGTCGCGTTTCCCTTCGCCGCCGTGCGGCCTGAAGTCGCGGGAGGCGCCGAACAGATCCTGCTTGCTCTCGATCGCGCCATCGTCGCGGCCGGGCATCGCTCCGTCGTCATCGCCTCGGCGGATTCGAAAGTTTCCGGCGAACTGATCGGCACTCCCGTATGGACCAGCCATCTCGAATGCGCGCGGGAACCAGCCGCCCTCCGCCATCGGCAGTCAATCGAAACCGCCATCGCCCGCCATGCCCCGGACGTGCTCCATTATCACGGCTTCGACTTCCACTTATACGCGCCGCCCACGGCAACGCCGTCAATGGCGACCCTGCACCTTCCGCCCGATCATTACCCGCCCGATATCCTTGCCGCCGGCCGCATTCATCTCTACTGCGTCTCCGAATCGCAGAAAAAACGCTGTTCCGAGGCAGCGAACATCGCTGGCGTCATCCCGAATGGCGTCGATACGGCGTTCTACCGCCCGCTCTCCGATGCGCCCGATTCCTACGCAGTCGCGCTTGGCCGTATTTGTCCCGAAAAAGGCTTTCATCTCGCGCTCGATGCCGCGAAATTGGCCGGAATTCCGCTATTGCTCGCGGGCGAAGTTTTCGCTTATGAAGCGCACCGGGAATATTTCGCGCGTGAAATTGAGCCCCGCCTCGATTCGCAGCGCCGCTTCATCGGCCGCATCGGGCCACAGAAAAAGCGCGATCTGCTCACCCGTGCGCGCTGCCTTATCGCGCCCAGCCTCATCGCTGAAACCAGTTCCCTCACGGCCATGGAAGCTCTCGCCTGCGGCGTGCCTGTTATAGCGAGCGACGCCGGGGCGCTGCCCGAAATCGTTGAACACGGCCGCACCGGGTTCATCGCAACCACACCCGAAGAAATCGCTTCCGCCATTGCCCTGATCGGCTCCATATCTCGCGCCGAGTGCCGCAGGACGGCTGAAGAGCGATTCGATTCCACCCAAATGATCTCCCGTTATTTTGCCGCCTGGCATTCCATGGCCGCCGTGTGCTCCAGCTGATCGATTCCTTTGAAGCCCTCGCCGCCATTGAGAGCGGCTGGCGCGATCTCTGCGACTGTTGCCCGCGCGCCACTGTCTTTCAAAGGCCGGAGTGGCTGCTCCCGTGGTGGAAGCATCTGGGCGGCGGCCAAATCCGCGCGCTCGCCTCCTCAGACAATGGCCGTCTCCGCGGACTCGCGCCGCTGTTTCTTCACGGTATGCCGGGCCGGGAAGTTCGCCAGATCTCTTTCATCGGCGCCGGCATCACGGACTATCTCGATTTCATCGCCCAACCCGGTTTCGAGACCGAATTCACCGCCGCAGTCCGCGATTGGCTCAATTCCCACGGCTCCGAATGGGACATCGTGAATCTCGAAGAACTCCGTCCCAACGCGGTCGCGCTCTCGCTCGCCGATTCCGAGCGCTGCTCCACGTGCGCAGTCCTCAAACTGCCGCCATGCGCAGGGCAATGGGAATCCTCGCTCGACAAAACACACCGCCGCAATGTCCGGCACGCTCGCTCTCAAGGCGAATTCCGGTATGAACTGAGTCTCGACGCCTCATATTTTTCTGATTTCATTCGCCTGCACGAAATCTCCTGGCGCGACCGCAACCAGCCCGGCGTTCTCAGCACGCCCGAACTCCAGGCATTCTATAGCGCAGCCGCCCGCTGCCTGGCCGCCAGCCACCTGCTGCGGATGCACCTGCTCTGGCGTGGCCGAACCCTCGCCGGCGTCATTTTCGGTATGGAATATAACGGCTGCGGATACGCCTATCTCGGCGGCTTCGATCCCGAATTCCGCAAGCACAGTCCCGGTACTGTTCTGATGTGGTACGCCATCACCAACGCCATCTCCAGCGCATTGCGTGAATGGGATTTGCTCCGGGGCGCAGAATCATATAAATACCTGTGGGGCGCGAAAAATCGCGAGAATCACAAAATCCTGATGGCGCATGGTTCGCCGGCGTACGGTTGCGGTAACATGAACGTATAGTTACGTACGCTGAGGACTAGATGGACGCCTCATTTGATTACTCGCGGTGGTCAGCCCTCGAACTGCGCCGCGCCGAAATTACCGCCCGGCAATTTCTTACCGAAAAGCAGCAGGACATCTCGCGCGCCTTTTCCAGCCAGTGCGAAGCGCTGGAAACACTGGTTGCCATGCTGCGGGACCCGGATCTGACGCTCGAAGATCGGCTGGATTGCTTCGCCCGCATAGCGGAGGTCTCTGAAGGTATTCAGGACTGCGCAAACGGCTTTTTCGATCTCGGCTCGCAGCCGCTGGTGGCCCGTGTCCTGGCCACTGAGAACGAATAGCAGCCGGCCTTCAGCGCAAACTGGTCTGGCCGGTTTCCTCGCCCGGCTCGTCAGCCGATCCGAACGCATAATCCCCTGTAGCCGGGGCTCTGTTACGCGCAGACCAGTACCTCAGCCACTCGAGTTCCGGTTTTCCAAATTCGAACCGCGCCGCGGTCAGATCGTCGCGAGAGTGTTCGGCCCGAGCAATTCCCGTGCGCGCGTGCGCCTCCGAAGCAGTCAGAATGTGGTAAATCTCGTGGGCCAGTACGCGAGCCATCGCAGTTCCGAGCGCCACACCCGCGTCTGCGAAGCGCTGTCCTGCCAGATACCGCTCTATCGCGCTGCAATCGATGTCGGCAAACGGCAAAACCTGACCGTCGGACGTTTTCGAATCGGCCAGCGGAAAGCCTCCTGCCCCCGGCAACTGGCTCCCCGATGACCACGCCCCGGCTGAACATGCGCCATGGAAGCGGGCAATCACGATCTCCCCGTCTGCTTCTCCGCCCACCGGTCCCAGATGCCGCCATCGGACCGTCAGGGATGCGGGCTCGAAAATGCGGGCAGTCTCCGCCTTCACTGCTTCCAGAACCCCGGGCGGCGGCGTTGTATCGAAGGAATAGAAGATGGACACCAGCGGCGAAGCCGTTGACGGCGCAGGACCTGCCGCCACCACTCTGGTGGCGCAGACGGTGAGACACACAAAGGAATAGAGGAGACGAGCGGACACTTCACGGGTCCTTGTGGGACCAACATGGTCCCGAAACACGAGGTTTAGTATTCCGAAAAGCGCCACCGGAATCAAGGGGTATAGCCAGGATTCGGTACACGCCGGCGCAAAAGACCGCCTCCACCGCCGGCTGGTGTGCCGGGCATCAGACACGCTTTCGCCGGAGCCAGCGGTCAGGCCTCGTTGAAAGCTCTTCTGCGGCGGAAAGAGTCGAACCCGCGAGACAACGCAGCGCGTCAAAATCCACAGGTCTGATTCCGCGGGACCTGTGGCAAAACCCGCTGATATACTGCTACACAAGGAAGGTTTCTCCTCGGCATGGCTCAGAAGCGCCGGTCTGTTTTTTTCATCCCATTCCTGATCGCAATCTGCGCGGTCATCGGTGGCCTCTATGGGCCAGGAGTTCAAGGCGCCGCGGCGGCTTCGGGTGACGATGACGTCAAAGCCAGCCTGCAGCAGTTCACGAAGGTGTACTCCACTGTCGAGCAGAATTTCGCCGACCCCGTGAACCCGGACAAAGCGGTCTATAACGGCGCCATTCCGGGCATGTTGCGCACCCTCGACCCGCACTCGAATTTCTTCGATCCCAAAGCGCTCGAAGCACTCCGCGAAGACCAGCGTGGACATTATTATGGCGTCGGCATGCAGGTTCAGTCGCGCAATGGCCATACGGTCGTCGCGGCGCCCTTCGTTGGTTCGCCCGCCTACCGCGCCGGTCTTCGGCCGAACGACATCATCATTGAAGTCAACGACAAATCGACAGACGGCCTCGACACGACCAAAGTCGCGGACATGCTGAAGGGGCCCAAGGGCACGCCGGTTCAGATCAAAGTGATGCGGGAAGGCGCGGACCAGCCAATCGTCTTCAACATTATTCGCGACGAGATCAGCCGGAAGAGCGTGCCTGAAGCTTTCATGCTGAAGCCGGGTATCGGCTACATCAAGATCGAGCAATTCAATGAAACCACCGGCCGCGAATTCGAGCAGGCGCTGCAGGATCTCAACGAAGACACGCTGAAAGGCCTCGTCCTCGACCTCCGCGGAAACCCCGGCGGCCTGCTGAACGAAGCCGTTTCCGTTGCCGATCACCTTCTTCCCAAGGGCGACGTGATCGTTTCTCACAAAGGCCGCGCTTCAGCCGAGCACGTCTATACGGCGCGCAACGGCAATCATGGCCGCAATTTCCCCATTGTCGTTCTGGTGAACCGCAACTCCGCCAGCGCCGCGGAGATCGTTTCGGGTTCCCTGCAGGATCACGACCGCGCCTGGATTGTCGGCGACAACACGTTCGGCAAGGGCCTGGTTCAGACCGTTTATCCGCTGAATGAAAACACCGGTCTCGCGCTCACCACGGCGAAGTACTACACGCCGAGCGGCCGCCTGATCCAGCGCGACTACTCGCACGTGTCGTTCTTCGACTACTATTACCGCAACAACACGGCCACCCGGAATCCGCAGGATGTGAAAATGACCGACGGCGGCCGCACCGTTTACGGTGGCGGCGGCATCTCGCCGGACGAAAAGTTCACCATCCCGAAACTCGACGCTCTCGAAACCGAACTGCTCGTGAAATTCGAATTCTCGAACTACACAAAGCACTTCTTCGCCGTCCATAAAGAGAAGTTGCCGCAGACGTGGACCGTAGACACGAGCACTATGGATTCCTTCCACAACTTCCTGATGGAGCAGAAGTTCGAGTTCACTGAGGCCGACTACACCAAAGACTACGAATGGATTCGCAACCGTCTGCAGGCCGAGATCGACAAAACGGCCTTCAGTGTCGATGTCGCCGATCAGTTCGAAATCAAAACCGATCCCGAGGTTCAGGCCGCCATCGAGGCCATGCCAAAAGCGCAGGCGCTTCTCGAAAACGCCCATAAGATCCTCGTCGAAAGGATGCAAAAGTAGACTCGCCGGCACAGATAGCCCAGATAGCCGTCCTCGACGCAGGCGGACAGTATTGTCACCTGATCGCGCGCAAGGTTCGCGACCTCGGAGTCTCTTCCGCCATCTTTCCGAGCGAGAGTCCCGCGCATTTGCTTTCCGCAGCGCGCGGGATCATCGTTTCCGGAGGACCCTCCAGCGTCTATGACGATTCGAGCCCGACCATCGAGCCCGGCGTCCTGTCTGTTGGCGCTCCGGTGCTCGGCATCTGTTACGGCCAGCAGCTGATCTCGCATCTTCTCGGCGGCACAGTTCGGAAAGGCGACAAAGGCGAGTTCGGCCTTGCCCTCCTCGAACTCTGCGGCGGCGATTCCGACCTGCTCCACGGAGTTCCGAATCACGACCGCATCTGGATGTCGCACCGCGACGTTGTTGCCGCGCCTCCCGCCGGATTCCGCGTCCTTGCCACCACATCTACCTGTGAAACCGCCGCCATCGAGAACCCGGAGCGCCGCCTCTACGGCGTCCAGTTCCATCCCGAGGTCGTCCACACGGCGCACGGCCGCGAGATCCTCGAGAACTTCCTGTTTCGAATCTGCGGGTGTGAGCGCGACTGGAACCCTGGGCAACGCATCGGCAAAGTCGAAGAGCAGATCCGTCAGCAAAGCGCTGGCCGCAAGGTCTTCTTCTTCGTCAGCGGCGGCGTCGACTCCACGGTCGCCTTCACGCTCTGCCTGCGTGCGCTTGGCCCGGACCGCGTTCACGGCGTCTACGTCGACACCGGCCTGATGCGCGAAGGCGAAACGGATTTCGTCGAGACAAACTTCGAACTCCTCGGCCATAATGTTGTCGAAATTGAACGGCGCGAAGACGAATTTCTCACCCCGCTCGAAACGGTCCGCGATCCCGAACTCAAGCGCCACATCATCGGCGAGCAGTTCGTGCGCGTTCAGGAATCCATCATCGAATCGCGCGGCCTTCTTTCCGGCGACTGGCTGCTCGGCCAGGGCACCATCTACCCGGACACCATCGAGTCCGGCGGCACCGCGAAAGCTTCCACCATCAAGACGCACCACAATCGCGTCCCCGGAATTCAGAAGCTGATGCAGGCCGGCCGCATCATCGAACCGCTTGCCGATTTCTATAAAGACGAAGTCCGCGAGATCGGACGCAGCCTTGATCTGCCCGCCGAACTGCTCGATCGTCACCCCTTCCCAGGTCCCGGCCTGGCCATCCGCTGCCTCTGCTCCGATATCGACGAGCACGTCTCGCAGACTTCCGAAGGCTGGCGCATCCCCGTCCGCTCCGTCGGCGTCCAGGGCGATTCCCGCAGTTACGCTCCCGTGCTCGCCATCGACGCGGGCGCGCACTCCCCGGCCGCCCTACAGGCCGAAGCCACAGAAATCATCAATCGGCTCTCATCGGTGAACCGCGTCATCGCCGCCGTCTCCACCCGCGAGCCGATGCATTCGCAGCGCGTGTTCTCCGCTTCCATAACGCGCGGACGGCTCGCTCTCCTGCGCCGCGCCGATGCCATTGTCCGCCAGATGTCTCACGCCTCGGGTTTCGATCGCGAAGTCTGGCAGTTCCCCGTCATCCTCGTCCCGCTCGGCGCCGGCGAATCGCGCGATTCCGTCGTGCTCCGTCCCATCCAGTCGGTCGACGGCATGACGGCCGATTCGGTCGCAATGGGCGAAGATCTTCTCCGCCACATCGCCGCGCGCCTGATTGCCATCCCGGAAATTGCGGGCGTCTATTACGACCTCACTCACAAGCCCCCCGGCACCATCGAGTGGGAGTGACTTCCTATTCCCCCGGCAATTTCTTCGGCAGTAATCTCGCCTCGTTATCCATCGTCCCTTTGAACGCCGGATAAAGCCGCTTCAACTCCGCCTCCGCGCTCGCGAAATCGTCCCGCACCGCCACCGCCACCTTCTCTCCCTGTGCCTCGCGACGCGCCGCCGGCGCCATCCGGATCTCCCCTACATACATGGCCACCGGTCCGTCGCGCTTTCCCACATGCACGTACAGAATTCGATCGAATCCCGTCGCCTCGCTTCCGGCCTCCATATAGAACTGATCCGGATCCAGCCCGGCGGGCGGCTTCAGCACTGCATAGAATCTCCGCGTATCGGGTAGTTCGAGCGATGCCAGCGCATAAACCGGCGAGTTTCTCCCCTCCTGATACACGAATCGCAAAATCGGCCTTCCTTTCGGTGTCTCCGGGCTTGCAGGCGCCCGTTGCGCGCCGCTCCACTCCAGCGACCCGAACACGAGTACGAACGTCTGTCCGCTCTTTTCCAGCCGCCGCACATCCCGCCTCGAAACCCGCGTCCGATGCGCACACCCCGCCGCAGCCATCAGCAAAGCCGCGCAGGCCGCCATTCGCATGTGTACTAACAAATTAGTACTATACACTTGACGGCGCTACTCCGCCATCTCGCGCAAGCGCCGCTCCAGATACTTTTTCTCTCTCCCATTCGTAGCCAGCGAAATCGCCTTCCTGTAGCTGATCGCCGCCGCGATCCTGTCCCCCAGCCGCCGCAGCAGATCCGCCCGCGCCGCGTGCAGCAGATGAAATTCCCTCAGCTCGCCGGCTGCTTCGATCTCCCCGATCGCCTCCAGCCCCGCCCGCGGCCCACGCGCCATCGCCACCGCCACCGCGCGATTCAGCGCCACCACGGGCGACCCCTCCAGCCTCTCCAGCGCCTCATACAACTCCACGATTCGCGCCCAGTTCGTCTCCGCCGCGCTCGCCGCCCGGCAGTGTTCCGCCGCAATCGCCGCCTGCAGCGCATACGATCCCGCCCCGCCGCGAAACGCTTCCGTCACAAGCCCAACCGCCTCCGCGATCTGCGCCCGGTTCCACCTTCTCCGGTCCTGCTCCTCCAGCACCACGCTGTCCCCCGCCTTATCCACCCGCGCCTCGCGCCGCGCATCGTGCAGCAGCATCAGCGCCAGCAGTCCCGCACTCTCGGCCGGCGCAGCGGGCCCCATCAGCGTCCGTACCAGCCGCCCCAAACGGATCGCCTCCTCGCACAGATCGGTCCGCACCATCGCGTCGCCGCGCGTTGCCGCATACCCTTCGTTGAACACCAGGTAGATTACGCTCAGCACCGCATCCGCCCGCTCCGCCATCTCCGTCGTCTCGGGCACGGCGTAAGGAATTCCCGCATCGCGAATCTTCCGTTTCGCGCGCACCAGTCGCTGCGCCATCGTGGCTTCCGGAACCATGAACGCCCGCGCGATCTCGTCCGTCTCCAGCCCGCACAACGTCCTCAGCGTCAGCGCCACGCGCGCGTCTTCATTCAGCGCCGGATGGCAGCACGTGAACATCAGCCGCAGCCGTTCATCCGGAATCTCGCGATTGTCGAAACCCGGCTCCTGGGCCTCCTCGCCTTCCGCCATCAGCGCCGGCTGGATCTTCTCCGCGAAGTGCGTCCTTCTCCGCAGCCGGTCTATCGCCTTGTGCCTGGCCGTCTGCACAATCCACGCGCGCGGAGAATCCGGTACGCCCTCCACCGGCCACCTGTCAATCGCCGCCGTGAACGCCTCCTGCGCAGACTCCTCCGCGAGATCGAAATCGCCCAGCAGCCGGATCAGAATTGCTACGATCCTGCCCCAGTCCGAGCGATAAACTTCCTCCACCTGCGCCAGTGCGTCACGCGGCATCGCCCGATTTTAAAATTTTTTTATCCGCCCCTGTCGATTTCCGCCCCGCCCCGTTCGACATACCATCGAAGACATCGACACAGGAGCGCTCATCGCGAATGGAATACCTTCTCCTCATCTACGCCGACGAACAGGTCTGGACTGAAAGCGAACGCGAGAAATGTTACGCCGAGTCCACCGGCCTCGCTCAGGATCTGCACTCGAAAGGAAAACTCGTCGGCACTCGTCCACTTCAGCCCGTCGCCACCGCCACCAGCGTGCAGATCCGGGAGGGCCGCCGCATCGTTCGGGACGGCCCCTTTGCCGAAACGCGCGAGCAACTCGGCGGCTTCTTCCTCATCCACGCAAAGGATCTCGATGAAGCCATAGCCATCGCCGCCCGCATCCCCGGCGCGCGCAAAGGCACCGTGGAAGTTCGCCCCATCATCGAACTCCCCAATCTGCCGCCGATGTCGAACCCGGAAATGGCCCACGCTGAAAACTGAACCAAAGAACAAGACAGGAGACAAACGAAAATGACGCCCGCAACCGCAACCGAATCCAATACCGCCCAGCCGTCTGCGACGCCCTCAGGCTTCAGCTGGTACGAACTTCATACGCCCGATGCCGATGCGGCAGCCGCCTTCTACGGTCCCGTCCTCGGCTGGCGGACGGCCGATTCCGGCATGACCGACAAAAAGTACACGCTCGTCAGCGTCGGCGAAACACCCGTCGGCGGTCTTCTCGAAAAACCCGCCGCCACGTTCGCTCCCGGCAAAGGCGCGCAATGGGTGGGCTACATCGGCGTCGATGACGTCAGCGCCTTTTCCACCCGCGTCTGGGAAGCCGGCGGCGCCGTCCTTCGCCCCGCCGAAGAAATTCCCGGCGTCGGCTCCTTCGCCGTCGTGGCCGATCCCCAGGGCGCCATGTTCGTTCTCTTTCAGCCGCTCGCCGGCATGGTGCCTCCTCCCATGCCGCCGCTCACCGCCCCAGGCATGCCGGTATGGCACGACCTCGGCGCGCTGGACTGGGAACCCGAGTTTCGCTTCTACTCCGGCCTCTTCGGCTGGTCCAAAGCGCACGCCATGCCGATGGGCCCCGATTCCGTCTATCAGATCTTCGCCGTCGGCGAGCAGCCCATCGGCGGCATGATGACCCTGCCCGACAAATCGCACGGCGCCGCCTGGCTCTTTTACTTCCACGTCGATGAGATCGACGCCGCCGCGAATCGCGTCACCAGTCACGGCGGTCAGATCGTTCACCCGCCCTCCGAAATCCCGGGCGGCGAATTCATGGCCCACTGCCTCGATCCCCAGGGCGCCATCTTCGGCATCGTCGGCCCACGCAATCGATAAACCGGAGACCTCACCATGAGCGCCCTCGCCTCCTTCCCCCGCATCACGCCATTCCTCTGGTTCGACTCGAATGCCGACGAGGCGGTCAACTTCTACCTGAGCGTCTTCAAAAACTCGCGCCGCCTCGATGCGCTTCCCGCGGGCGATCACGGCCATATGCCGAAAGGCAAAACCCTCACGGTGGCCTTCGAACTCGATGGCCAGAAGTTCACCGCGCTCAATGGCGGCCCGCTGTTCAAATTCACCGAAGCGATCTCTTTCACGGTCCGCTGTGACGATCAGGCCGAAGTCGATTACTACTGGTCGCGTCTCTCCGAAGGCGGCAGTGAAATGCAATGCTGCTGGCTCAAAGACCGCTTCGGCCTCTCCTGGCAGATCGTACCGGCGCGTCTGCCCGATCTCATCCGCCACCCGAAGGCGTTCGAGGCCATGCTTCGCATGACGAAACCCGATATCGCGGAACTCGAAAAGGCGGCCGCATCGTGACGGCCGCCACCGCGCCCCAGGCCGTCGCCACCAAAGGACAACTCCGCGCCGGCTGGATCGTCTCCAGCCTCATCGCGGCCTTTATGCTCTTCGATGCGATTGGCAAACTGCTGAAGCCGAAGGCTGTCGTCGATGCCTTCGCGCAAACCGGCTGGCCCATCGAAACATCCATCCCGATCGGCATCATCCTGCTCCTCTGCACCGTCGCCTTCGTCATTCCCCGGACTTCCATCCTCGGGGCCGTGCTGCTCACGGCATATCTCGGCGGCGCCGTCGCCACCAACATGCGAATTCAAAACCCGCTCTTCTCCCACACGCTCTTCCCGGTCTACTTCGGTATCCTGATCTGGATCGGCGTCTGGCTCAGAGAGCCCCTATCGCGAAGCGTCTTTCCGCTCGTCAACCGCTTATGAAGACACTCTTCGACCCCGAAGTGGTCGCTGAACTCAAATCCCGCCTCGACCGCCTGACTCCCGCGAGCGAGCGCCAGTGGGGCAGCATGGACGCCGCTCAGATGCTGGCCCACTGCTCGCTCTCCATGGGTTGGGCTTCGGCTCAAACAACGCCGCGCCGCGCGTGGCTCGGCTACCTTCTGGGCGGCGTCGCGAAGCGAAGAGTCCTGAGCGACCAGCCGATGCCCCGCAACATGCCGACCGACAAGGGTCTCGTCGCAAAGCAGTCGCTCGATTTCGACCGTGAACGCGAGCGTCTCACCGGGTCGATCGACCGTTTCGCCGCCGCCGGCCCCGATCAGTACAAGACGCATCCGCACAGCTTCTTCGGCCCCATGCCCCCGCGCGAATGGGCCATTCTCAGCTACAAGCACCTCGACCATCACCTGCGCCAGTTCGG
>DAIDJK010000173.1 GCA_027450225.1 Bryobacterales bacterium
TCCATGACCGGCCATCTGCTCGGCGGCGCCGGGGGACTCGAAGCGGGCATCGTGGTTTGCGCGCTCGAAAAGCAGGTGGCCCCGCCGACCATGAACTATCAGTGCCCCGATCCGGGCTGCGATCTCGACTACATCCCCAACGAGCCGCGCCCGATGAAGATCGATTACGCGCTGACGAATTCGTTCGGATTCGGCGGCACCAACGGCGCTCTCATATTCAAACGGTTTACGGAGTAAGTAAATGAAAATCGTTGCCGCCATCAAGCAGGTTCCCTCGCGGGACAGCCTGCTGAAGGTCAGCCCGTCCGGCAAATGGATCGAAGAAGCCGATCTGTCGTACGAAATCAATGAGCCCGACGCCTACGCTCTGGAAGAGGCGCTGCAACTGAAGGAGAAGCTGGGCGGCGAAGTCATCGCCATCTGCGCCGGCCCGGACCGCGCCACGCAAACCATCCGCGAGGCTCTCGCCAAAGGCACCGATCGCGCCATTCACATCGAAACCAGCGACCAGACGCCTTCCGATCCTCTGGCGCTGGCCCGGCTGCTTTCTTCGGCGCTCGAAGCTGAAAAGCCCGATCTGGTTCTCACCGGCCTGCAATCGGATGACTTCGGCTACGGCCAGACCGGCGTCGTCCTCGCCGAGATCATGGGGCTGCCGCACGCGACCATCATCATGAATGTCGAGCCCGAATCGAACGGCATCAAGGTGAAGCGCGAGCTGGAAGACGGCTGGTTCCAGAACGTGTGGATGCCGTTGCCGGCGCTGCTCACCATCCAGTCCGGCGCCACGAAACTTCGCTACGCCACGCTCATGGGCATCAAGCGCGCAAAGACCAAAGAAATCCGCAAAGTGCAGCCCGCAGCGGCGGCGCAAAACGCCGCCATCCGGCTGGAGCGTATTTACCTGCCTGAGAAGAGCAGGCGATCCCAGATCTTCGACGGCCAGCCGAAAGAAGCCGCCGCACAGCTCATCGAAAAGCTCCGTTTCGAAGCGAGGGTGATATGAGCGGCGTTCTCGCCATTCTCGAACAGCGTGACGGCAAGCTCCACAAGATGGCGCTCGAAACCGTGGCGGCCGCGCAGCAGTTCGGCGCCGGGCTCAATCTGCCTGTGTTCGCAGCGGTTCCGGGAAGCAAAGCCGCCGCCGAGCCGCTCTCCGGTTACAAACTCGACAAGGTGCATGCCGTCGAGCACGATCTTCTGAAGGACTACACGCCGGACGGTTATACCGCCGCGCTGCGCCAGCTGATTGAGCAGCACGGGCCGAAGTACGTCATCTTCCCGCACACCTATCAGGTGCGCGATTATGCGCCGAAGCTCGCGACGGCGCTCGGCCGGACTCTTGTCAGCGACGTGATTTCACACCGGATCGACGGTGGCGCGCTCGTGCTTGTGCGCCAGCTCTTTCAGGGCAAGATCAACGCCGACATCCGGTTCGAAGGCGACGCGCCGCATTTCGCTTCCGTTCAGGCAGGCGCTTTCCGGGCCGACAACCTGCAGCCCGGCTCCGCTCCGATTGAGGTTTTCCAGCCACGGCTGGAGGCGGCGCAAATCCGCACGAAGCCTCTCGAAATTTTCCGCGAATCACAACGAGCCGTCGATCTTGGCGCCGCGGAAATCATTGTGTCGGTCGGCCGGGGGATTCGCGAAGCGGAGAACATTCCTCTGGTCGAGAAACTCGCCGCCGCACTGCACGCCGAACTGGCCGCCTCGCGGCCCATCTGCGACAACGGCTGGCTTCCCATGGAGCGCCAGGTGGGCAGTTCCGGCCAGACCGTTGCGCCGAAACTCTATCTCGCCGTCGGCATCTCCGGCGCCATTCAGCATCTGGTGGGCATGAAGGGTTCGAAGACGATCGTCGCAATCAACAAGGACCCGGAAGCGCCGATCTTCGAAGTGGCCGATTACGGCATTGTGGGCGATCTCTTCCAGGTGGTGCCGGCGATCATCGAGGCTCTGGGAAAATAGGACGCCGGCCACCGCCACCTATAATCCGTACATGCCCGTCCGGATCGTTCAGGTTGACGCCTTCACGTCCAAACCGTACGCCGGCAATCCCGCAGCCGTCTGCGTGCTTCAGGCCGCGGCGGAAGACGTCTGGATGCGCAACGTGGCCTCTGAAATGAACCTTTCGGAGACGGCTTTTCTGCATCGGGAACACGATGGCTACCGGCTGCGCTGGTTCACGCCCGCCGTCGAAGTGGATCTCTGCGGCCACGCCACGCTCGCCAGCGCCCATGTTCTGTGGGCGGACGGCCATCTTCCTCCCGACGAAGCCGCCGTTTTCTACACCCGAAGCGGCAAACTCACCTGCATTCAGAACAATGGCTGGATCGAAATGGATTTTCCCGCGAAAGTCTGCGAGCGCGCCGAGCCTCCAAAGCAGCTGGCCGAGGCGCTGGGCGCGCCGATGCGCTGGATCGGACGCAATCAGTTCGATTATCTTGTCGAACTCGCGGATGAAGATGCGGTTCGCGAATTGAAGCCCAATCATCAGCTTCTGGGCCAGTTGCCGGTGCGCGGCGTGATCGTCTGCGCGCGTTCCCATGCTTACGATTTCATCTCGCGTTTTTTCGCTCCCGGTTCCGGCATCGACGAAGATCCCGTCACCGGCTCCGCCCATTGCGCGCTTGCGCCCTATTGGGCCGATCATCTTGGCAAAGCCGAGATGACGGCCTATCAGGCGTCGCCCCGCGGCGGTATCGTCAAGGTTCGGGTGGAAGGCGATCGCGTGAAGCTTTCCGGTCAGGCCGTCACCATACTCATCGGAGAACTCCTCGCCTGAACGTGCCCTCACCGGTTAAAGAATGAGACTTCCCTCTGAGGCGCACGACGCCGAACCGCCGCCCATCCTCGGCTCCTGGCGAAACGTCTACGCAGTCGTGCTCTGCTGGCTCACGTTTCTGATCGGCGTTTTCTACCTGTTCACGCGGTACTTCCAATGACGCCGCTCGACTGGGTGGTGATGGTCGCCACCATCATCGCCATCCCGAGTTTCGGGCTGTGGCGCGGCCGTGGCAGCCGTACCGTTCAGCAGTACCTGCTCGCCGGCAAAACCATGCCGTGGTACGCCATGGGGCTCTCGATTATGGCGACGCAGGCCAGCGCCATTACGTTCATCGCCACCACCGGCCAGGCGTATGTCGATGGCATGCGTTTCGTGCAGTTCTATTTCGGGCTGCCGATCGCGATGGTGATCCTTGCGGCCACCGCCGTTCCCATATTCCACAAGTCGGGCGTCTACACGGCCTACGAGTATCTCGAGCGCAGGTTTGACGCAAAGACCCGTGCGCTCGCCAGCGTGGTTTTTCTGATCCAGCGCGGCATGGCCGTCGGTCTGGCGCTTTACGCGCCCGCCATCGTGATGAGCGTGATTCTCGGCTGGCCTGACCGTCTCACCACCCTGATCATCGGCGCCATCTGCGTCATGTATACGACGACGGGCGGCATCCCGGCCGTCACCTGGACAGACGTGATGCAGATGTCCGTGATCCTCTCCGGGCTGGTGGTCGCGCTGATCATGCTGGTGAACCTGTTGCCGCATGGCGTCGGATTCTTCGATGCCGTCTATCTCGCGGGCACGGTGGGCAAGCTCAACGCCGTCGATCTCACCCTCGACTGGAACAACCGCTACAACCTGTGGAGCGGCCTCATCGGCGGCTCCTTCCTCGCTCTCGGCTATTTCGGCTGCGACCAATCCCAGGTGCAGCGGTATCTCACCGGGAAATCCGTCGCGCAGAGCAAGCTGAGCCTGCTGTTCAACGCCATGGCCAAGGTCCCGATGCAGTTCTTCATCCTTTTCGTCGGCGCCATGGTCTTCGTCTTCTTTCTTTTCGTTCCGCCGCCGATGCTGTTCGACCGCAGCGCCATACAAAGCATCTCGGCCGCTCCGGCTTACTCCGCCGTCCAGCATGAATTCGATTCAGCCTGGAGCCGCCGGGAGAAGGCCGCGCGCGATATCAATCTGGCGCACAAGGGCGGCCATTCCGCAATTCTCACCGCCGCCACGGCCGAGTACCGCGCCGCGCAGAAGGCGGTGGACGCCGCCCGCCTCGACGCCATTAACCTCTACAAGAAGACGGAGGGCGCCGCGGCGTTCAACGACACCAACTACGTTTTCCTGTCCTTCGTGACGAAGTACCTGCCCGCCGGATTCGTCGGCCTGGTCATCGCCGTAATCCTCACGGCGGCCATGTCATCCAGCTCCGGGGAACTGAATTCGCTGGCCGCCGTCAGCGTAATGGACCTTTACCGCCGCTACTGGAAGCCGGAAGCTTCAGACCGGCATTATCTGATCGCATCCCGGTTTCTCACCGCCGCCTGGGGAGCGTGGGCCGTTATCTTCGCCCAGATGGGCAAACACATGGGCTCGCTTGTGGAGGCGGTGAATTATGTCGGTTCCTTCTTCTACCCCGTGCTTCTGGGCGCGTTCACCCTGGCTTTCTTCTTCCGGAAGGTGCGCGGCGGCGCGGCGTTCTGGGCGATGCTCGCCGGCGAGGCCTCCATTCTCATCTGTTTCTTCTTCACACGGATCGCGTTTCTCTGGTATAACGTGATCGGCGCTATCGTTGTAGTTATCGCGGGCGTGATAATCGCCACAGTGCGTCCGCACAGGGAGATAGAGACACTCTCTTCACGGCAGGGTATGATTTAGCGTCTTTCGCTTTCGAACGGAATTCGAGTAAATTGAACCGGAAAATCACCAGTCTGCGTTCGATAAAGCTCCGGGATTTCTGCGTCGCGCTGGTTGCGTGCGGCGTTGCCTGGCTTGCCGAATTCCTGTTCAACCGTTTCGTCAGCGTCGAGGTGACGCCCCTGCTCACCGGTCTGGGGGCTGTGATCTTCAGCGCCGCCTGGGGCGGTCCCGCCGCGGGCTGGGCAGCCACGGTCACCATGACCGTCTGGTGCGCCGTGTGCATGGGCATTGGCTGGCACTACACCGTGGCGGACGTTTCGCTGCGGTGTGTTATCTTCGCCGCCGAATCGGCGCTGGTCACCATCGGCAGTTCCCGCCTGTTTCGCATCGGCGGCGAACTCGAGAAGAGCAACACGCGCCTCAGGCAACTGGTGGACACCGCCGCTGAAGGCATCCTGATGCAGAACGGCGCTGGCATCATCACCTACGCCAACGTGCGCATGAACGAGATGCTGGCCGCCGGCCCTGGCGGTCTTCTCGATCGCCGCTTCGAGGATTTCGTTTTTCCGGAGGACCTCGCCGCCGAACGCTTCCGGCTGCAGCGCCGCGGATCGGCGGCACGCGAACAGATCGATCGCCGCCTTCGCCGCGCCGACGGTTCTGAACTCTGGGTACTCAGCTGTTCCAATCCCGTCTTCGACGAGCGCGGCGATTTTTCCGGGATCCTCTCGATGATGACGGACATTACGGAGCGCAAGGCCGCGGAAACGGCCCTTCGCCGATCCGAAGAAAAATTTCGTGGTCTGTTCGAAAACGTGGTCGAAGGCGTTTACCAGAGCACGCCGGACGGGCGAATTCTCGCGGCCAACCCGATGCTCCTGAAGATGCTCAATCTGAAGAGCGAAGCCGAGCTGAACGATGTCAACATCTCGAAGGATCTTTACGTCGATCCGAAGGTCCGGCAGCGCCTGCTCGTCATCCTCGAGCGGGATGGCAGCTTCCAGAACGTCGAATTCGATCTTCGGCGCCGCGACGGCCGTATTATCACCGTTCTCGAGAACGCGCGCGTGGTGCGGGACCCAAACGGAGATGTTCTTTATTACGAGGGCACGCTCACCGATATCACTACCCGAAAGCGTGTTGAGGAGCAGCTCCGCCAGGCGCAAAAGACCGAAGCCCTCGCGGGTCTCGCGGCCGGGGTCGCGCAGGACTTTAATTCCATCCTTACGGTCATCAGCGGTTACTGCGAACTGCTGGCCACGGATGCGTCGCTTTCGATTGCAGCCCGCGACCATGCCTTCGAGGCCCTGCGCGCGGCCGAGACCGCGGGCAAGCTCACGCAGCAGCTGGTTGCGCTGAACAGCCCGCGCTCCGCCGAAGAAACCCCCATCGACGTCAGCGCGGCCATACGGAAAGTCGAGCCCTCGGTACGCGCTTCGATGGGGCGAGATATCGAACTGCG
>DAIDJK010000174.1 GCA_027450225.1 Bryobacterales bacterium
GCCCCGCGCGTCAGACCTGGTTCAACTCGCGCCCGCGAAGACTCACGCGGCTATTGAAACGTCGATGTCTCAGATCCGGTTCCGGCTGCTGGAAGCAAAGGATCAACGAAGGCGCGACGGCAGCAAGCCCTTCTTCGCGCCTGCGGGGCAGACTACGCAAATGATCATTGGCGCGACCGACAGCACGGACCGCGACACCCTCACGAAGTCGGCTGAGCTTTATCGTACGCACGAGCTGCGCCGGGTCTATTACTCGGCCTTCAGTCCCATCGAGCACTCCGCGCCCGGCCTGAAGAACTTGCGCCCGCCGCTCTTGCGGGAAAACCGCCTCTATCAGGCCGACTGGCTGATGCGCTTCTATGCGTTCGAGGCAAGCGAACTCGTGACCGAGGCGGACGGCAATCTCTCGCTCGATCACGATCCGAAGCTTGCGTGGGCTCTGCGGCATCGCAGTTTCTTTCCGCTCGACGTGAACGCAGCTCCGCGCGAGGCTCTGTTGCGCGTCCCCGGAATCGGAGTTCGCAACGCGGAGCGCATTTTGAGAGTTCGGCGATTCCATCGCGTTACGCTCGACGATCTGCGGCGGCTCCGCGTGCAGACCCGCAAGGCCGGCCCGTTCATCATTACTGCCGACGCGCTGCCCGCGAATGGAGACGCGGCGAGCGGCGCAATCGCCGCCCGGATTCGGCAACCGAACCAGTTGGAACTCTTCACCGCGATGGAATCCGCGCGTACGGGTGAGCTTTGATCGAAGCGCGATTCAACGGTACGTGGCAAGGCTGGCGCGACTGCGCGCGAGCGCTGACTTCCCGCCATACGCCGCCCTGGGACATTCTCTGGAACGCCTCGGCTGGCTCGCCCGGATTGTTCGATTCCGATGAACTTTGCGGCGAAGGCGCGAGGCTGAACGTTCCGCGCGATTTTCTCGAATGCGCTCCCATTGTGGCGTGTCACCGGAGCCCGGAACCATGGCGGGTCCTGTACCGGCTGCTGTTTCGGATTACGCATGGCGAACGCCATCTCCTCGAGATCGAATCCGATGAGGATGTTCTGGAATTCCGCCGCATGGAAAAGAGCGTGCGGCGGGACATGCACAAAATGCATGCATTTGTGCGGTTCCGGCGGACTGCGGACGATGACTATATCGCGTGGTACCGGCCGGACCACGACATCCTCCACATTAACGCCGATTTCTTCGTGCGCCGTTTCGGTTCCATGCGCTGGGCCATCCTGACGCCGACTGCCAGCGCATTCTGGGACGCGGAGACTTTGCGCTTCGGCCCCGGCGCGCCGCACTCAGCCGCGCCGCGCGACGACGAGCTGGAAGACCTCTGGCGCACTTATTACGCATCCGTGTTCAACCCGGCGCGGGCCAATGTTCGCGCCATGACGAAGGAACTGCCCGTTCGCCACTGGCCGACGCTGCCGGAAGCGGCCCTGATTCCGAAACTGCTCGCCGAATCGTCATTGCGAATCACCGCCATCGAGCGAACGCACACGCGCTCAGCCACGCATTTCATTCCGGCCGGCGCATCGCTGCCGGTTTTGCGCCAGGCTGCCGCCGGTTGCGAAGGCTGCGATCTGCGCCTTTACGCTACTCAAACGGTTTTTGGTGAAGGCCCGGTGAACGCCCGAATCGTGCTTGTCGGCGAGCAGCCGGGCGATTCCGAAGATCTCGCGGGCAGGCCGTTCGCCGGGCCGGCGGGCGAAGTTCTCGATTGCGCGCTGCGAGAAGCCGGGATCGATCGTGAAGAGGTCTACGTCACGAACGCGGTGAAGCACTTCAAGTTCATTGAGCGCGGCAAGCGCCGCATCCATGAGCGTCCGCGCGGACCAGAGATTTCCGCTTGCCGTCCATGGCTCGAGGCCGAACTGCGCCTGATCCGGCCGGATTTGATCGTGTGTATGGGCGCAACCGCCGCACAAAGCGCTCTTGGACGCGCAGTTCGCATTCAGTCCGAGCGCGGCGTCTTTCTTCCCCATCACATCGGGGCTGAGGCAATGGTTACGATCCACCCATCGGCAATTCTTCGCATCCCCGATCCGGTGGCGGCCGAAGCCGAGCGCGTCCGGTTGGTCGCCGATCTTCGCGGCGCGGCCGCTCGAATTCGGGGTCTGGATAATACGATGAAGCTGGCCTGATGCGAAACATCATCGTAGGGACGGCGGGACACATCGATCATGGCAAGACGTCGCTTGTGAAAGCGCTCACGGGCATCGATGCCGACCGGCTGGCGGAGGAGAAACGGCGCGGCATCACCATCGATCTCGGTTTCGCGCACCTGCTGCTGGAGCGCGATTTGCAGATCGGTTTCATCGACGTGCCAGGCCATGAACGTTTCGTCCGCAACATGCTCGCCGGCGCAGCCGGCATAGATGTTGTGCTCTTCGTGATCGCCGCGGATGAATCGATCAAGCCGCAGACGCGGGAGCATTTTGAAATCTGCCGCATGCTCGGCGTGAGCGAAGGCGTGGTTGCAATCACCAAATCCGATCTCGTGGAGTCCGATCTTCTCGAACTGGTGAAGCTCGAGATCGACGAATTCACTACGGGCTCGTTTCTCGCGAATGCGCCGAAGATCGCCGTGAGCAGTACAAGCGGCGCGGGGCTCGATGAACTTCGCGCGGCGCTCGCGCAGGCGGCGCGCAGGGTTCAGGAAAAGAACGCATCGGGCTGGTTGCGGTTGCCCATAGACCGCGCGTTCACGATGAAAGGTTTCGGGACGGTGGTCACCGGAACGCTGATTTCGGGAACCGTCGCCACCGAGACCGAAGTGGAATTGCTGCCCGGCGGACGGCGGCTGCGCGTGCGCGGTGTGCAGGTCTATGGCGAATCCGAAAAGCGCGCGCGGGCCGGCGAACGCACCGCCGTCAATGTCACCGACATCGAGCCAACAGAAATCTCGCGGGGCATGGTTCTGGCCGATCCGGGCCGGTTTCATGCTGTTACGCGGCTGGATTGCCCCATCGATCTTCTCGGTTCAGCGCGCGCTCTGAAACATGGCGCTCCGGTCCACTTCCACATCGGCGCTGCGGAAGTGGAGGCCGAAGTGCGATTCCTCGACAAGCGCGCGGCTCTGAATCCGGGGGACTCGGCATTCGCGCGCGTGATTCTGAATCAGCCCGTTCCGGCGCTTCCCGGCGATCGATTCATCATTCGCCGATTTTCGCCGGTGGTCACGATCGGAGGCGGCGCCGTGGCCGATATCGCGCCGAAGCGATACCGCGCCGGCGAAGACTTCGCGAAGCGGTTGAACGCGCTGCTGAGCGGGTCCGCGACGGAGCGCGTCGAACTGCTCGTCTCCGAGCAGCCATTCGGCATCGAGAGAGAGACGGTGATATCGCTCACCGGATGGCGCGAAATTCCTAAATCGAACGCCATTGAAAGCGCTGGAAAGTGGCTGATTTCAATGCAGCGGGTAGCGGAAATCGGGGCGGCGCTTCGGGCAAAAATCCGGGAATTTCACAAAGACAATTCGCTGCTTGCCGGCATCCCGAAGCATGAACTGAAATCGGCTGTGATGCCGGGCGCTTCGAGCGAAGTCTTCGAGTATGCGCTGGCGGGGTTGCGCGATGTTGTTCAGGAGGGCGAACTCGTCCGGCTGCGCAGTCACAAGGTGGTTTTGCGCGAGGACGAGCAGCAGACGCGGGGCTCCATCGAGCTGGCTTTTCAGAACGCAGGATTGGGCGCTCCTGCCGTCGAAGAGGTTCTCAGAACGTGCAAAGTGGATGCAGCCCGGGCGAAATCCATCCTGCAAATGCTCCTGAAAGAGGGGCGTCTGGTCCGCATCCATCCCGATCTGGTTCTGCACGCGGCGGCGCTGGCCGAACTCCGCGCTCAACTCGCATCGCGGCGGGGCCAGCAATTCAGCGTTCCTGATTTCAAGGACTGGACGGGCGTGTCCCGGAAGTATGCGATTCCAATTCTGGAATATCTGGATCGCGAGCACATTACGGTGCGGCAGGGCGACGTGCGCCGCATTGCGTGAATGTGGCTGGCGAGCCACATGCCGAACGAAGCCAACAAAATCCAAATTCGCTTTACTTTCAGCTGTTTACGGGAAATTTAACGGAGCGAAATCGGACAAAACGAATTCGTTCGTGTCATACTGATTAACAGCGACGGTATATCCCAAAAATGACGCAGTTGGACGAGGCGATAGCCCGGTATCACCGGATTCTCGAATCCGAACCCTACCGTGACCTGCGGTGGGTCAAAAACCTTCAGGAGCAGATGGAAGCCAGGCAGCTTTCAGCTGGTGGCCGACTCCTCTGTCCGTTCCTCCGGCCGAATTTTGTCACCCAGAAGCAGTACGACAATCTGGTCAAAACCGGCGAAGCGCTAATTTCCGCCGTGGACCGCATGCTGAAACTGGTGCTTGCGTCCCCACAACTCCTGAACCGCATGCAGCTTTTCCCCGCTGAAAAAATGCTTGCAGCCATCGATCCGGGCTACGAGATGTCCGAAGTTTCGGCCCAACTCGACCTGCAGATCCAGAACGGGTCCCTGCATGTCTTGCAGTATAACGCGGACGCTCTTTCGGGAGCCGCGTACGCGGAGGGGCTCTCCGACCTGTTCTACGACTGCCCGCCGGTGAAGGAATTTCGCCGCCGCTACAACCTGACGCGCATGGGAGGCAAGAAGCCGTTCCTCGATGCGTTGCTCAAGGCATATCGCATGTTTGCGGGTGGGAACGGAAAGAAAAATCCGAACATCGCGATACTCGAATTTCGCAGCGTGAGCGGCCGCAGCGAATACGAAATCTTCCGCGATTATTTCCGCGAGCAGGGTTTCCCGACGGAGCTGGTGTCGCCGGATCAACTGGAGTATCGCAACGGTATTCTGCGCACAATTTCGGAAAAGGGCAATCACTTCGAAATCGACCTGATTTACCGGCGTGTGAGCGCGCAGGAATTCCTGCTCCGCTTCACGCTCAACCATCCGCTGGTGCAGGCGTATCGCGACAAGAAGGTTTGCATCGTCAACAGCTTCCGCTCCGAGCTTTCGCACAAGAAAGCGATGTTCGCCCTGCTGACCGACGATGCCCTGACGGTGAAGTTTCCGCAGAACGAACGAAAAGCGATCACGGAACATGTGCCATGGACGCGCGTGGTGAAGGCGGGGAAGACAACGTATCGCGACCAGACTGTGGATCTGCTCGACTTCATTCGCGATAACCGCGAAAAGCTCGTGCTTCGGCCGAACGACGAGTACAGCGATCTGCACAGCTTCATCGGTTTTGAACACGACGAAGGCTCCTGGGCCCGCGCGTTGCGCGAGGCGCAGCGATCGCCTTACGTAGTTCAGGAAAGCGTGCCGCCTTCACGTACCGTTTTCCCCCTGATGAGCTACGGGCATCTCGAATTCAAGGAGATGCAGGTGGACGTGCAGCCGCAGGCTTTCATGGGCAAAGTAGCGGGATGCTCGAGCTATGTTTCGGCGTCGGGTTCGGGCAACTACTCGCCGGCGGCGGGTATCGCGCCGACGTTCATCATCGACCCGAAGTCCTGATCCTTATTCAGTGTTGCTGAGGGCGGACGGTGCGTTAGCATCAGTATCTTCACCTCGTGCCGTCCCCTCGAAGCCAACTTGCCCTGGACGCCGCCCGGCTCGCGCCGCCGCGACCTGGCAATCCGCTCTTCTGCCATTCCGAATTTCTCGATCAGCTTGCGGAAAAGCGCAATACTCCGGTGGGCCAGCGGGCTTCTCTGTTCCTGCGCCGCTTGCTGCTCGATGAGCGCCGGGAGTTCTTCAAATCCACACAAGGGGTGAATCGGGGCTGGCGCCGCTCCCGTCTGGGCGGCAATCACGGCAGCCACTTCTATGCGTGGTGGGCTCCGCGCGGCGCCGCGCCGCTCGAAAAACGCGACTTCGACGAGGCGCCCGAAGGCTCAATCTTCATCCGCGCCATCCGGCATCACGACGATCATTCGCCGCTGGACGCCAGTTCCTGGCAGGACGCGTATCTGCCGATCGGAGCAATCGATCTTCTCGATTCCACGCAGATTCCAGAGCCCTGGACGCAGCAGCAGACGAAGTTCGCCAATGCACGCAACCAGATCCGGACGTTGCGTGGATTTCCCGGCTCGGGCAAGACGAGCGCGCTGTGGCATGCCGCCGAATCGGCTGCCTATGAAGGCGTGCTGTATGTGACCTGGTCGCGCGATCTCGCTGCGCTCGCCGACGATTACTTCGCGAAACTTGTGCCCGCGTGGAAGCGCGTCCGCGTGATCACGCTGCCCGAACTGCTGGGGCTGCTGGCGGGCGTGCGGGAACTGCCCGAGCCGGTCCGTTCGGCGCGGGCGCGCTTCCTCAGCGAAGCGTCCGGCATGTCGCCGCGCATTCTGGGCCCCTGGGCTGACGTCCGTGGCGGGCTCTATGACGAGCTTCACGCGCATTTAATCGGATCGGCGCTGCCGGAAACGATCTCCCGGTGGCATGAATCCGGACGGCGTCTCTCGCCCAAAGATTACCGGCGATTGAGAGAGCGCTTCATCGGCCGATCGGCCGTCGATGCCGCCCTTGAAACGGTGGATGCGCTCGACAAACGCGCCGGAACTCCCGTAGAACAGCGGTTCTTTCCGGAGCTTGCTCTGGCGCGGACGGCGCTCGATCGGCTGCGCGCTTCGCAAGGGTGGCTCGATGCCGCGGGTCTTACGGGCTTCGACTGCATTGCGCTCGATGAAGCGCAGGACCTTACGCCCCTCGAAACGCTGCTGCTGATCGAGCTCGCCCGCGCCAACAGGATGGGCCCCAATGCGCGTGTGGCTTTTCTCGCCGCCGGCGACGAAGCGCAGACCGTTCGCCCCACGGATTTCGAATGGGGCTGGTTTCACGATCTGCTGCATATGAAGCTCGGTTCACCCGCCGATTTCGAGCTTCGCGCCAATCTGCGGAGCCCGCGCCAGATCGCGGAACTGGTGAACCGCGTCTGGGTCCTGTACGGCCATATCGGAAAACATGAGCGGCCCAGTGGCTCGTCGCGCGCCGAGCTGGATGACGAAGCGGGCGATGGCGTGCTGTTCTGCGCCGCTGCTCCGGGAAGGGAACTGGACGATTTGCTCCGGGCGTTCAGCCGGCGCGAGGGACTGGCGATCGTCAATATGGGAGAATCCGTGCCCGCGTGGGTTCCCGAAGACCTGCGCCAGTTCATCACCACGCCGCTCGACATCAAGGGGCTCGATTTCCATTCGGTGTGCGTGTTCAATGGCGGGGCTTTCCTGCAGCGCATCCAGGCGAGCGAACGTGACCACGCGATCAGCGACCTCTCGCGACGCGTTGCCATCGACCAGTTGCGCGTTGCGGTAAGCAGGCCGGCGGAGCGCCTCTACTGGCTGGACGTGGATCCGACCGGCGCGGCGCTGGCCGCCAGCCGCGAATTGCTCAGCGAATGGAGTCTGCAGAAGGCGACGCCGATGGCGCCGGAGGCCGTACTCCGAACACTTGAAGAAGAGACGCTGACCCTTGCCGAGCGCGTCCGCCTGTGCGAAGCCGATGCGCGCCAGTTTGTGAACGTGAAGCCGGACATCGCATATTCGCGCGCGCTGCAGGCCACCATGCTCGTGAAACTGATTGTGGAAGGCGTGGATCCTGCGCTGCGCCGGTCGGCTCATCTGACTTTCGCCGAAGTTGCCTTTCTGCTGGCGTTTCGGAAGGCGACGCTCAGCCCGCAGCTCGGGAGGCCCGATCTTTATGCGGAAGCCTCTGTGCAGGCGGCGGCTGCCGGCGACGGATGGCTCGCGAATGCCATTCAGGCCATTGGAAACGCGCAGAAATGCGCGGATACGCCGTTTGCGCTCCTGCATGCTCTGCATCCATTTCGCGACCCTTCGGCTTCCATTCCCGGGTGGCTTCGCATCGAACTTCGATCGCTCGTTCCGGCGTGGTTCGAGCAAATCGAACGAATGTCGCAGCAAGCCGTCTCGGCGCGGTCCGCGGCGGAGCTGATTGCAAATCTCGCGAAACTGGCTGAAATGCCCGATGCGGCTGAACGCGGCAGGCGAGCGAGAGGGCAGGCGGCCAAAGCGCTGCTCGATGCCGGGATGGGGCGCCAGGCGCTGGAATTGATCGCCGATGCGCCGGATTGCGATCCGCTGCTGCGCGCCAGAGCCATCGAACTCGACGGCCGGCCCGAAGAGGCAGCCGGGGCGTTCCTTGCCGCGGGATCTCCCGCGGATGCCTTGCGCTGTTACCGCCTGATTCCCGACTTCGAAAAGGCGCTTGAGCTGGCCCGCGAGTCGCAGACGGGCGCTGTGACCGAAACTCTGGAATGGATGGATCGGATGCGGCGACTGGCAGCGGAGAGGCCGGCGAGCTTCAGCAAGACGGTGCTGCCTTCCGAGAAAAAGCTGCTGGAAGACATTCTCGAAAATGCGCTTGGGGCGACACGCCGCAGGCCTGCGAGCAAGAAGGCGGCTGCGCCGCGCAAAACGACTGCGCCAGGAAAGTCCGCTGCGCCACGGAAGCGGGCGCCAGCCGCGAAAAAAGCGCCACCAAAACCGTAAACTGATAACAGGAAGGCGCGCATGCGCAGGTTTCTGCTCCCACTCTTTTTTCTGCCGGTTTTTCTTTTCGCTTCCAACGTCAAGCTGTATATGAAGGACGGCAACTATCAGATCGTCCGCGAATACAAGGTGGAAGGTGACCGCGTGAAGTTCTTCACGGTGGAGCGCGACGAATGGGAAGAGATGCCGGTTGCGTTGATCGACCTGAAGCGGACTGAGGCGGAACAGAGCGCCAAACAGACCGAAATCAACAAACAGGCGAAGGAGATCTCGGAAGAAGACGCGGCCGCCCGCGCTTTGCAGGCGGAGATCATGAAAATTCCGCAGGACCCGGGCGTCTATATGCTCGACGCAGGCGATCAGCTGCGGATTTTCAAGGCTGCCGAATCCACGGTGCATTCGAACAAGGGCCGAACGGCGCTGAGGTTGATTTCGGGCATCCCATTCAGCGGCAAGGCGACGCTCGAAATTCCTGAATCGCATTCGGTGAATGTGATTGCAGGCGATGATCGTCCCACGTTTTACATTCAGCTCTCGACGCAGGAGGCTTTCGGAATCGTGAAGCTCACGCCGAAAGCCGGCGTGCGGATTGCCGAGCGGCTCACGGTAGAACCGGTGGGGAAGTACACGGTTGAGGAGCGCGATTCCATTCCCGTTTTTACGAAGCAGCTGACCGACGGCGGACTGTACAAGATCTGGCCGCAGGAAGCGCTTGAGAAAGGCGAGTATGCGGTGATCGAGTACACGGAAGGCAAGGTGAATCCGCAGATCTGGGATTTCCGGATCGAGTAGAGCGGGTCAAACGATGCGATCTCCGACATGACTCGCCATCCGTGAGCCTCGCGTTTGTCATCACCGGAAAGCGGCTCGAAATCCGCGAAGGGAGTGAGCGAAGTGGCGCCCGTGACGTCGATGTGAATCGAACGGCTGCCTGCCTGCGAAACTCATATTGATGCCACAGAACCACCGCCGGCCCGTGCGTGTGCGCCGGGTCAATGAATGCGACTCTGTCCACGAAATCATCGAAAACTGCCTGCCCGCATTTGGCGGAGCGGTGGTGCGCCGGGTTTTCGATATCCTCGACCGCGCGATTGGCGCAGGATGTCCGCTGACCGTATCCGTCTCTGGCCCGGTAACGGTATCCGGACAGCACCAGGCGTGGCTGATCCCGCTTCTCGAAACGGGATGGGTCGCCTATATCAGCACGACGGACGCGGTCTGCTATCACGATGGCCATCGGTCGCTCGACGATCATACGGGCGACACCGTTTACGAAGTGCCGATCTTCGGCGATGACGGCGCTCTGCGCGATGAAGGCGTGATTCGCGTGACGGATATGGGCTTTGATGAGCAGGTCCTGCTGGATCAGGACCGCTTTCTTGCCGCCATGCTGTCGCTGCCGGAATTTCAGCGCAAGATGACCGGTACCGAATTGCGCTATCGCCTTGGCGAATTTTACGGCAGGATGGAGAAGCGAAACCGAGTCGCGCCCGGGCTGCTTTCGACGTGCCAGCGGCTGGGCATTCCGGTGTTCGTCGGAGCGCCCGCGGACGGCAGCGTGTTTCTGAACTCGATGAAGCTGTGGGCGATGCGAGAGGCTGGACTGATTCCGGAGTACGGCTTCGATCTGGATCTGCATGCGGAGGTTTTCGAAGCATGCGCTTATCACCACTGGGGACTGCTCGAAAGCGACGCGAAGGCGATTGCGACGCTGATCCTCGGCGGCGGCGTGCCGAAGAATTTCAATCTGCAGCCGGAGCCCGCGCTCGGCCAGGTGCTCGGGTTGCCGTCGATCCGCGGCTACGAATTCGACGTTCAGATTACGACCGCGCCGGTGACCGACGGTTCACTGTCTTCGTGCCCGCCCGCTGAGGCGGTGACGTGGGGCAAGGTGGATAAAGAGACCTATCACCAATCGACGGAAAGCCTGTTTGCGGATTACTCGATGCTGATGCCGTTTGTGGTGAAGGGGCTTCTCGAAAAGCACTCGCCGCGCGAGCCTTACCGGCTTTATGAGAAGCGCGAAGGGCTGGTATCGAAACTGAAGGATGCGGTGCGCGCCAACGGCGAGTGGCTGCTGGATTCGGTTCGCTATTCGGTGGCGCAGGCATGAGCCGCGGCCTTTCGCTGCTGATTCTGCTGGCCTGCGCGTGTCTGGAAGCGGGCGGCGACGCGCTGGTGCGGCAAGGCATGCATTCGAACAGCGCCGGATTCCGGGTGACGCTCTATCTTGCTGCGGCCTTGCTGCTGTTTGCCTACAGCTGGCTGGTGAACAGGCCTCCGTGGTCGTTCGGCAGTCTGCTCGGTGCGTATATGGTGATGTTCTTC
>DAIDJK010000175.1 GCA_027450225.1 Bryobacterales bacterium
AGACCGTTCTCGAATCCAACACGCAGTTGATCGCGAACAAGCAATCCTGGGGCGACAAAAGGAAGCGGGGCAGGCTCGAGGATTTGAAGCTGCTGCTTGAGGGCGCCATCAACGCGCTGGGCAAGGTAGGTCTCATGCTGAACGTCCATCGCGACAATCTCGACTCAGTGCTCAGCGTTCTCCCCGCGCTCAAGCGCCCCACCGTTTCGCATCTGAGCGATGGCGAGTGGCTCGCCGTTAACACGATTCTCGATGAATCCACCGTCCGCAACATCATCCCGCGCCTGAAGCAGGCGGGCGGGGAAGGCATCGTCGAGTATCCGTTGAACAAGATTGTGATGTAACCAGATGATCCGGATCATCGAATCGAAATCCGCCGGCCGTCTCCTGGCCCGCCGCGCCGCGCGTCTCAGTGAAGCCGAGGCAACCGTGCGGCCCATCCTCGAAGACGTGCGCAACCGCGGCGATAAAGCGCTCCTTGAATACGCGCGCAAATTCGACAACCTCCAACGCAAGTCCGTTCGCGTGAACGCCTCCGAACTCGAGGCCGCTTCCACTCGCCTCAGGCCCGAATTCCGCTCCGCGGTCGAGACCGCATCGGCCAACGTCCGGCGCTACGCCGAAAAGCAGTTGCCCCGCGAATACGCAGCGTCTTTTGGCCCCGGCTTGAAACTGGGCCATGTGGTTCGCCCGCTCGATACCGTCGCCGCCTACATCCCCGGCGGCCGTTATCCTCTGCCTTCCACGCTCATCATGACCGCCGTTCCCGCTCAGGTCGCGGGCGTCCCCAACATCTGCGCCGCGTGCCCGAAGCCCGTCGATGAAGTCTTCGGCACGGCGCACCTTCTCGGCGTCAATCAAATCTTCCAGATGGGCGGTGCGCAGGCCATCGCAGCGTTCGCCTTCGGAACGAAGACCGTTCCGCGCGCTGATCGCATCGTCGGTCCCGGCAATATCTATGTCGCCGCCGCCAAGAAGCTTCTCGCTGGCGAAGTTGGCATCGATTTCGTCGCGGGCCCCACGGAAATCCTCATCATCGCCGCCGAAGGCGATCCCAAATTCCTCGCCGCGGACATGCTCGCGCAGGCCGAACACGATACCGACGCCAGCGCCATCCTGCTCACCACTTCAAAGCGCCTCGCCACTCATGTCGCAAAGCAAATCGAAAACCAGCTCGCGGTTCTCACCACCGCGCCTGTCGCCCGCAAAGCCATCGAGCGCAACAGCGCCATCATCATCGTGCGCTCACTCGACGAAGCCGCCGAACTTTCGAACACCTTCGCGCCGGAGCACCTCGCTATCCATCACGAAGAACTAATCCCGAAGATTCGTCACGCCGGCAGCATCTTCGTCGGCGCATTCAGCCCGGAAGCCGCGGGCGACTATGCGTCTGGCCCCAATCACGTCCTCCCCACCGGCGGCGCCGCTCGCCTGCGCGCAGGTCTTTCCGCCGCCGATTACGTCAAAGTCATCTCGGTCCAGCAACTCGACCGGCGCGCCCTGAAGCGAATCGCGCCCGCGGTCACCACTCTCGCCCGCGCCGAAGGTCTTGAAGCGCATGCCCGTTCCGTCGAGGTGCGGCTTGCCGATTAGACTCCCAAAAGGCGCCATCAAACCTCGCAAAGCTGTCCTCGACATGGCGCCTTATTCGCCGCCGACCGGCAATCGCATCGAGAAGATGCGTCTCGATTTCAACGAGAACACCGTCGGCTGCTCGCCGGTCGTAGCCCAGGCTCTGCGCGACGCCATCACCGAAGAGCGTCTTTCCGTTTATCCCGATTACTCCCGCGTAAAAGAGTCGCTCGCGGCTTTTTTCAAAGTCGCGCCCGAAGAGCTTCTTCTCACCAACGGCACAGACGAAGCCATACAGGTTCTCATCAATACTTATATAGATGATGGCGACGAAGTCATCCTCCTTCGTCCTTCTTACGCCATGTACCGCTTCTATGCGGAGGTGGCGGGCGCGAAAATCGTCGAAATCGACTACCAGCCGCCCGACGTCGAGTTTCCGCTGGCCGAAATTCTGAAGGCTATTTCGGTCAATACCCGTGCGGTGCTCATCGCCAATCCGAATAACCCCACCGGCACATCCATAGGCCTCGAAGAGATCGAGCGCATTCTGAAAAAGCTTCGTCATGGCGTAGTCCTCATCGACGAAGCCTATTACGAATTCTTCGGGACCACGGCGCTCGGTCTCATGCGCGAACATCCGCAGCTCTTCATCAGCCGCACGTTTTCGAAGGTCTATGGCATGGCGGCGATGCGTATGGGCTGTCTCTTTTCGCACCGCGCCAACATCCAGTACCTGCACAAGGCGCAATCGCCCTATAGCGTAAACATGCTCGCCGCGCTGGCCGCGGAAGCGGCTATAGCAGACCCGTCGTGGGTCGCGGGCTATGTCGCCGAAGCGCTCGCCGCGCGCGAGATGCTCCGCATGGGCCTTGAGAAACTCGGCGTCCCGCACGTCAACAGTTCGGCGAACTTCATCCTCGGCTATTTCGGCGAACGCGCAGTCGAAGTCCGCGACGCTCTCCGCGAGAAAGCCATCCTGGTTCGCGACCGCAGCTACGAAATCCCCGGTGGCGTCCGCATCACGGTCGGCACGCGCGAACAGACACGCCGGTTGCTCGAAGAACTGGAGCGGATCTGGTGAGCGACAAGAATCTCATCATCTTCGACATGGATGGCGTTCTGGTGGACGTCAGCGAGTCCTACCGCGCCACCATCCAGGCGACGGTCCAATCGTTCACTGATTACGAACCCACGCGCGAAGAGATTCAGGACTGGAAGAACCGCGGCGGCTGGAATGACGACTGGCTTCTCTCGCAAGCCATGATCCGCGAGCGCGGCGTTGCAGCCACATACGACGAAGTCGTCGAGCGTTTTCAGAAAATCTTCCATGGCGACGGATCGGACGGCCTGTTCCTTCGCGAACGCTGGATCGCGCGCGACACTCTGTTCCCCTCGCTTGCCGCAAATCACACGCTCGCCGTCTTCACCGGACGCCTGCGCTGGGAAGCGAACCTTACACTCGATCGCTTTCTGCCCGGCATCTTCAACCCCGTCGTCGGCGCCGATGACGTTTCGCGCCATAAGCCCGATCCGGAAGGCCTGCACATCATCTGCCGGTCCGTTCCGCACAGTCAGTGCTGGTACGTCGGCGATACCGTCGATGATGCCCGCGCCTCGCGCGCTGCGAAGATTCCGTTCATCGGCATCGCAGCCCCGGCCAATCCCCGCCGCGGCGAACTCGTCCGCCTTCTCCGCGAAGAAGGCGCCGTGAGTGTCCTCGAAGACATCAATTCACTGGAGGAAGCCATTGCCCAAAGCAACTGAAAGATCGGCCAAACTCCAGCGCGATACCAAAGAAACCCAAATCGGCGGCGAACTCCGCATCGAAGGCCGCGGCCGTTACGAAATCTCCACCGGCATTCGCTTTCTGGACCACATGCTGGAGCTTTTCGCCAAACACGGCGGCTTCGATCTCAAGCTCACCGCCAAAGGCGATCTCGACGTGGATCAGCACCACACCGTCGAAGACGCCGGTATCGTCATCGGCCAGCTTTTTTCGCAGGCGCTTGGCGATCGCAAGGGCATCAACCGCGCAGGTTACTTCGTTCTTCCGATGGATGAGACGCTCGCCGTCGTCGCCGTCGATCTCGGAGGCCGCCCCGCGCTGGTCTATAAGGATCGCGTCAAAGTCCGTCTCGTCGGCGATCTCCAGTCCGAGCTGCTCGAGGACTTCTTTGGCGGCTTCGTCCATCACGCAGGCGCCAACCTGCACGCGAAGGTTCTCTACGGCCGCTCGAATCACCACAAAGTGGAAGCCATCTTCAAATGCTGGGCGCGCGCCATGCGCTACGCCTGTTCCACGGATGAAAGGTTGAAGGATCAGCTCCCTTCCACGAAAGGTCTGTTGTGATCGCCATCATCGATTACGGCGCCGGCAACCTTCGCTCCGTCCAGAACACCCTCGACGAGATTGGCGCGGATTACAAACTGGTTCGCGATCCGGCCCCGCTCGAAACAGCGCCCAAAATCATTCTTCCCGGCGTCGGCCATTTCGGACAGATGCTGCGCGCCCTCGATGATCTGAATCTCCGCGGCGCGCTCAAACGCCGTATCGAAGCGGGCGTCCCGTTTCTCGGCATCTGTCTCGGCCTGCAGGGCCTTTTCGAGCGTAGTGAAGAAGCGCCGGAACAGCAGGGCCTCGCGGTCTTCCCCGGCGAAGTTCGCCGTTTCGATCACTCCGCGCGCGTTCCGCACATGGGCTGGAACGATCTCACTGCCGTCCGCCCCACGCGCCTGCTCGCCGGTCTTCCCGAACACCCGTTCGTCTATTTCGCCCACAGTTATTACGTTCCGGTCGTCCCGCAAACCGCCGCCACCTGCACTTACAGCGTCCCGTACACCGCCATCCTCGAATCGAACAACGTCTTCGGCGTACAGTGCCATCCTGAAAAGTCCGGACCCGCCGGGCTCGCCATTGTCAGAAATTTCGTGAACCTCTGATGCTCGCCCGCCGAATCATCCCCTGTCTCGACGTCACCGCCGGCCGCGTCGTCAAAGGCGTCAACTTCGTCAACCTGCGCGACGCAGGCGATCCCGTTGAACTCGCCGACCGCTACAACCAGCAGGGCGCCGACGAACTCGTCTTCCTCGACATCACCGCATCCAGCGACGCCCGCGACATCATGGCGGACGTTGTCGCCCGCACCGCGCGCAAAGTTTTCATCCCGCTCGCAGTCGGCGGCGGCATTCGCTCCGTGGCCGATGCCCGCCGCATTCTCATGTCCGGCGCCGACAAGGTCTCGGTCAACACCGCCGCCGTGCGCCGTCCCGAGCTCATCTCCGAACTCAGCCGCGAATTCGGCGCCCAGGCCGTCGTGCTCGCCATCGATGCGCGCCGCCATGGCCCCGGTTCCTGGCACGTCTACACGCGCGGCGGGCGCGATGATGAAGGCATGGACGCAGTCGCCTGGGCCGCGAAGGGTGAAGAGCTCGGCGCCGGAGAAATCCTGCTCACTTCCATGGACACCGATGGCGTGCAGTCCGGCTTCGATTGCGAACTCACCCGCGCCACTTCCCGCGCCACGCACATCCCGATCATCGCGTCCGGCGGGGCAGGGAAGCCCGAGCATTTCACCCGCGTTCTCACCGAAGGGGAAGCCGACGCCGCGCTCGCCGCCTCCATCTTTCATTACGGCACGTATACTGTGGACGACCTCAAGGAACATCTCGATCGCCACGGCATTCCCGTCAGGAAAACCGCAACGGCACACCCGCCTTCAACGAAATGATCATTCCCTGCATCGATCTCATGGGCGGCAAAGTCGTCCAGCTTGTTCAGGGCCGCGACAAAGCGCTCGAAGTCGATAGCGCCGAGGAAATGCTCGAACGCTTCTCGGCCTTCCCGCAGATTCAGGTCATCGATCTCGACGCCGCCATCGGCCGCGGCGCGAATGACGATCTCGTCCGCATGCTCGCCTCCCGCGCCACCATCCGCGCCGGCGGTGGCGTGCGAACCGTCGACCGCGCGAAAGCTCTTGTCGAACAAGGCGCATTCCGCGTCATCGTCGGCACGGCGGCATTCAGCGCGACTGGCCCGAACCACCCGTTTCTGGGCGAGCTCACCGCCGCCATCGGCCGCGAGCGCCTCGTCATCGCTCTCGATTCCAAACACGGCCGCATCGTCGTCAAGGGTTGGCGTGAAGCGACGAACTTCACCGCCGAAGACGTCATCCGCGAACTCGAACCTTACTGTTCCGGCTTCCTCTGCACTTATGTGGACAAGGAAGGCATGATGCAAGGTACGGATCTCGACTGGTTCGCCCGCCTCCGCGCCGCCACGGATCTCGAAATCACCGCCGCGGGCGGCATCACCACGCTCGACGACATCCGCGCGCTCGAAAACCTGCGCATCCATTCGGCCGTCGGCATGGCCATCTACACCGCTCGCCTGGATCTTGCCGAACTCGCCGCCCTCCGCTAACCTACTTGCCGGTCCGAAAATACTCCGGATGTTCTTTCTGCAATTGAGCGCCGATCTCGAAACCCGTAGCGGCTCCGACCTGCTCACACTGCATAACAATCTCCTGCTGCAACGCATCCAGCTGCTGCCTTAGCTTCTTCCCCACCGGCGAGACCTGAAACGCGATGATCTGCCGGATTTCTTCGTCGGTGAAGTGCTTCGCATAAATCCGAACCAGCGTATCGAGATAGGGCTCCGGGTCCATCTGCAATCGAAACCGCCTCTCGAATTCCTTTAATCCCGCCTCCGAGACCGTACCCTGCCGCCGCAACCCTTCCACTCCGGCCGCGATCGCCTGCTCGCGAATCTGCGGAAATCCCTGCACCACGCCTTCGATGATCAGTAACTGGCGAATATCCGCCGCCAGCCTTGGTTCCACCGGCGGATCGCCGCTTGCCAACGCGCCCGAACCGTACACCATCAGCGCACTAAACGCGACAAGAATACATCGCATGCGGAACAGCAGAGCACGCCTGTTGCCCGTACATTCGCCTGCGCACTCCCGCCTGATAGCATCTGTGCGCCACCTTCCATGCGGATCATCTTCGCGGCTCTGTTCCTCACCACAGTTCTGACCATCGCCACCGGCTGCAGCCGCGCCTCATCGCGCCGCATCGGCTTCATCCCCAAGGGCCGCACCCACCTGTTCTGGCAGTCCGTCCACGCTGGCGCCGTCGCCGCCGAGCGCGAAAACCCCGGCTACACCGTCATCTGGAACGGACCCCAGTCTGAAACCGACTTCGAAGGCGAAATCCAGATCGTCGACTCCATGATCAACCAGCATCTCGACGCCATCTGCCTCGCGCCCATCGATCAGAAAGTACTGGTCAACGTCGTCAACCGCGCCGCCTCGAACGGCATCCCCGTCATCATCTTCGATTCGCCCCTCGACACCGATCGCTTCACCGCGCAGGTCGCCACCGACAACTATGCCGCCGGCCAGCTCGCCGCCTCCCGCATGGGCGAAATCCTGAATGGCAAAGGCAAGATCGCCGAAGTCGCCGTCGAGCCCGGCAGCGCTTCCACCATGGCCCGCGAAAAAGGCTTCGAAGACTCGATCGCCTCGAAATTCCCCGGCATCCGGATCGCCGACAAGCAATACGGCATGGCGGATTTCGCGCAGTCTCTCAAGGTCTCGGAAAACATGCTCACCGCCACGCCCGATCTCAACGGCATGTTTGCCAGCAACGAATCGAGCACCGTCGGCGCCATCCGCGCCCTCAAGGGCCGTTCCGGGGTCAAACTCGTCGGTTTCGATTTCAGCCCTCAGATCCTCGAGGGCCTTCGCGACGGCACGGTCGATTCCGTCGTCGTTCAGGACCCTTTTCAGATGGGCTACAAATCTTTCCTCGCCGCCGTCGCCAAACTCAGGGGCGGTGCGCCGCAGCGTATCCAGAACATCCAGCCCGCGCTCGTCACGCGCCTCAACATCGATCAGCCCGGTATTCAGCGCCGCGTCAATCCCGATCTCGACAAGTATCTGAAATAAGCGCACAGCCGGCACTCGGCCGGCGTTGTGCGCGGTTCAGGCCAGAGCGCACAGCCGGCGCCCGGCCGGCGTTGTGCGCGGTTCAAGCAACAAACGAACGCTTACCATAAACGCAGGAGATCTTTCTGCTGCGCGCATTCGCTGTCACCCTGCTGCTTTCCGGTTCATCCC
>DAIDJK010000176.1 GCA_027450225.1 Bryobacterales bacterium
GAGCGTGAACGCCGCCATGAAGCCGCCGAAGCGCGGGGCGCAGCCGCCGAAATTGAAGTCGTCCGCGGATTGCCCAACGTGGATGGCCGCGCAGGAGACGGCCGTGGCGAGGTCCTGGGCATCGAACTGAAGAATGCGTCCGGCGATCCGCTGCGCTGGATGAGCGCGGGCGAACGCATTACCGTCCGCATCAGCGTGCGGGCGTCGGCGAATATCCAGCGGCCGGACGCCGGCTTCCTGCTGCGCAATCATCTGGGGGTGGAGTTTGCGCGGGTGACGGTGAGCCAGGAAGGGCGCCGTATGGCGCCGATGCGCCCCGGCGATATCGCCACGGCCGAATTTCGAATCGTGATACCCGAACTCTATCCCGGCGCGTTCTCGTTTTCTCCATTCCTTGCGGAGGGCTCGTCCTCCAATCCGGTGTTCTGCGATTGCGTGGACAACGCGATCACGATCCAGATGACGCGAGGCGAAAAAACGATTTACGGGTATGTGCAACTGCCGTGCAGCATTGCGCCTCTCGAGGAGCCGGGAATCGAACTGGCGGGAACCGCGGAGCGCTCGCTTGCATGAATTCACCGGCGAGCGGGTCATCCCCGGTCTCGTGGACGCGGATCTTTTCAATGAGCATCTGGCGCGTTATCGTTTCGCCGCGCAGTTTGTCGCGACGGGAATGGCGGTGCTGGATGCGGGTTGCGGCGCGGGCTATGGCGCAGCCGAACTTTCAGCGGCGCGCTACGTTGCCGGTTTCGATGTTTCCGAGGAGGCTGCGCGGCACGCGGCCCGGAGTTACGGCTCAGCCAGGATCTGCTTTGCGGCGGGCACGTGTACCGCCATGCCGTTTGCCGATGCTTCCGTTGATCTGATCACCGCCTTTGAGGTAATTGAGCATCTGGAAGATTACGGCGCGCTGCTCGCCGAAGCGCGGCGCGTGCTTCGACCGGGCGGCGTGTTTCTGGTTTCGACGCCAAATCGCGATTATTACGCTGAATCGCGCGCCGAAGCAGGCCCGAATCCGTTCCATGTACGCGAATTCGATTTTGCGCAGTTCGACGGCATTCTCGGGCGTGTCTTTCCGCATGTGGAGATATGGACCCAGAACCACACCGACAGCATCGTGTTCGCCCCTGCGTCGCCTGATGCGGCCCGGCTGGAATCCGGTGCGCAGGCGAATGCGCGAGATGCGCATTTCTATGTGGCGGCGTGCAGCGACCGGCCGATCGAACGGCGTCCGCTGTTTGCCTGGATTCCTTCGGCCGCCAACGTCCTCCGCGAACGCGAACTGCACATCGGGAAGCTGGAACGGCTCCTTTCGGACGCGCTCGAAAGGCATGAGGCGCTTGAGGCCGCGCACGAGGAATCGCTGGCGGAACTCGAACGCAGCAACCGATGGGCAGAATCCCTGAATCTCGAAATCACGAGACGCGACGGCAGGATCGACGAGTTGCAGCGCGAAGCCGAGGTTCGTCTCGGCTGGATTCGCGATCTGGAACAGCAACTCGCGTGCGGCCGTACGGAAATTGAGAATCTGAACGCCGATCTCGCTGCCCGTACCGCCTGGGCGCGCTCGCTCGATGCGGAACTGACGAAGCGCCGCGCTGAACTCGATCTGATCCTGCACTCGCGCTGGATACGGCTTGGAAGAAAACTGCACGTTGGCCCTGAGGTCAATGGCCTCTGAACCGCGCGAGCCTTCCGCCCGCGCTCGCGCATGAAGACCGTACTGACGCGATTTCTGCGCGCGTTTCCGCTGCTGGTCATCGCGCCGGCGCTGCTGCTGGCGGCTGCAATCGCGCTTGCGGCGACTGACTTCGCGGCGTTGTTCTCGCGAAAGAAGCCGCCGGTGAATCAACGTCCTCGCGCAACGGCGGCATCGCTCGTCATTCCCAACTGGAATGGGCGGGATCTCCTCGAAAAGTTTCTACCCTCGTGGCTTGCGGCAATCGAGAACCATCCCGGCAGCGAAGTGCTGGTGGTGGATAACGGTTCCACGGACGGAAGCGCCGAGTGGATTCGCGTCCACTATCCTCAGGTGCGAGTGCTCGCGCTCGAACGCAACCTCGGGTTCGGCGGGGGCTCGAATGCGGGGTTCCGCGCGGCGGCGAACGACATTGTCGTCCTTCTGAACAGTGACATGCGCGTGGAAACGGATTTCCTCGCGCCGTTGCTGGCGGGCTTCACCGATGAAACCGTATTCGCCGTCTCCTGTCAGATTTTCCTGGGCGACAAGACGAAGCGCCGCGAGGAGACCGGGCTGACGGAAGGCTGGTGGCAGGACGGCGGACTTCGGGTAAGTCACCGGGAAGACCCGAAAGTCGATCGCGTGTTCCCCTGCTTTTACGGTGGCGGCGGTTCGTGCGCTTTCGATCGCGCGAAGTTCCTTGAACTCGGCGGCTTCGATGAACTTCTGGCGCCCTTTTATCTGGAAGACACGGATATCGGCTTCCTCGCGTGGAAGCGGGGCTGGAAGGTCCTTTATCAACCTGCCAGCGTTGTGCATCATGAACATCGCGGGACCATTGGCCGCAAGTTCTCAGACGCTTATATCCAGTCTGTTCTGCGGAAGAACTATGCGCTGTTCGTCTGGAAGAACATCCATTCCTGGAATCGGCTCGGCGGACACTTCTTCGGTTCGATGGCGGGCTCCATTGCCGCGGCATGCGCGGGCAATGCGCCAGGACGCGCGAACGCGGCCGGAATTGCCAGGGCTTTTCTGCAACTTCACCGCGCCGTTCGCTCGCGATGGCGCGCCCGCCGGCTCGCCGTGATCGATGACAGCGAGGCGTTTCGCCGTTCAAGGCCGGATTACTTTCACGATCGCTTTCTCTGCCTGCCGCCGCGCTCTGAGCGGCCGCGCGTTCTCTTTGTCTCGCCGTACCCGATCTGCCCGCCGGTGCACGGGGGGGGCGTCTTCATGTACGGCGCGATTCGGGAGCTTTCGCGGCACTGCGACGTTCACGCGATCGTGATGCTCGACTATGAGAAAGACCGCGCCGCGAACGAAGAATTGCTGCGCTATTGCCGGACGGTTGAATTGATGGTGCGGCAGAACAAGCTGGCGGCTCATCCCGCGTCCGCTCAGCCCCATGCGGTTCGGGAGTTTGACGACGAACAACTCGGCTGGCTCATCCAGCGCGAAACGCTGCGCCACTCGATCGACGTGATTC
>DAIDJK010000177.1 GCA_027450225.1 Bryobacterales bacterium
CCGACGGCCGCCCGGGCGCCGCTCCGGGCGCCACATGGGACGAACTGCGCGAGCCTTACGGCGACCGCGTGCTCGATGTGATTTCTGAATACGCTCCGAACATGCGCGACATCGTCATCGAGCGCCAGGTGCTGAGTCCGCCGGACCTTGAACAGCGATTCGGCATTTCGGGCGGAAACATTCTCCACGGCGAGATGAGCCTCGATCAGATGTTTTTTCTGCGGCCGGCCGCCGGATGGGCCCGGTATCGCACCCCGATCAAGGGGCTTTATCTGTGCGGTTCCGGCGCGCATCCCGGCGGAGGCGTGATGGGCGCCCCGGGTTACAACGCGGCGCGAGAGATTCTCGGCGGCCGTTACCACTGATTCGCGGTCCGCGATAACATCGTTGCTGATGCGACGCCGTGATTTTGTTCAGGCCGGAGCCCTGGCCGCGGCTGGTATGGCCTTGCCTCGCCCGGGGACCGCGGCGGGAAGCGTGAAACGGAGTTGCATATTTCTGCACCTTACAGGCGGCCCGTCTCACCTCGATACATGGGACATGAAGCCCGATGCGCCTTCCGGGGTTCGCGGTCCATTCCGTCCGCTCCGTACCAGCGTTGACGGCATCGAAATATCGGAAATCTTCCCGCGCATGGCTTCCATGGCGGACAAATTCGTCATCCTGCGCGGCGTTTACTACGAAGGCTCGCCGATGCACGAGACCGCTCTCGATCTGCTCGGCGGCGCTCTGCCGGCGGGCATTGTTCTCCGCTCCGATCGCGCCACCAGTTTCGCGATGAACTGCGCGCGGGCGTGCCGGCTGGTCGAAAACGGCGAACGTTTTGTCTCCGTTCACATGTTTGGGGCCGTATATGGCGAAACCACCTGGGACAGCCATGGCTACGCTCCCTTCAGTACGGTGCGTGATTATCGGGACACTGTTGGCCCCGCGTTCGATGCCGCCTATGCGGCGCTGCTGACGCGCCTTGACCGTCGGGGCCTGCTGGATACCACGCTTGTGATCGCATCGGGCGAGTTTGGCCGGACGCCGCGCATCAACTCGGTTGGCGGTCGCGATCACTGGCCGCACTGCTGGAGCGCACTTGTCGCCGGCGGCGGCATCCAGGGAGGTCAGGCGATTGGCGCGTCCGACGCCCGCGGGGAGTATCCGAAGGATCGCCCCATCCCCGTGCGGCAAATCGGCGCGATGGCGCACCGGCATCTCTCGGGCGGCCGTCAGGCGATTCGCGAACTGTTCGCCTGAAGCCGCATCTTTACTTTCGGCGGTCGTTCATTTGCATGCCGGTACCGTATGGACCGGCTTGCCCTGATGACGGCAGTAGCTGTGGGAATGCTGTTTGCGGAACAGGTGGTTCCACCGGACGGCGCCGCGCATCCGGACTCCGTCACGCCCCCCGCGGCCGTTCACAACAACAAACGTCCAAAGCGGCACAGGGCAACGCCGAACGGGAATCCGAAGGTTCCGACCGATTCTTCCGCGCCGCCGACCGCTCCGAAAACTCCTGTGCGGCCTCCCGATCCGACGCAGCCAACTACTGCGCCGAACCGGCCTCAACCGCCGGGCGTTCCGAAACCGCCCTCAGGCTCGTAGCTTCCTTCGGGGCCAATACGGGTATCAAAGCGGCGCGGCGAAGCCTTCTTCGCTGAGCACCGTCACGCCATTACGTTCCAGCAGGAAATATCCGTCGTCCGCTTTGCCCGTCACCCGGGTATCGGATGAGCTGATTACGTCCAGCCGCTTCCATTTTTTCCTCAGCACGTTTTCGTACGCGTGGAAGTAGCCCGATGCGGAATCCGCGTCCGACCATTGCGACGCGTACACCAGCATGAGACGCCCATCCTGTTTCGCCTGGTCGATCCGGTAATCGGCGCCGACGAGTTTCGGCGCGAAGTTCTGCGCCGCCTCGCGGTCGATGTACTGCTCCAGAAGAACCCGTTCGTCGAGTTCGCCGAGCACTCCCGAGACGTAGCCTTTGGCGTGCCGGATGGGCTTCGGCAGTTCGGGCGTTAACGGCTTCACATCGTCGAAGTAACGCTCCGGATGAAGAATTTGCGCGGTGTCGAGCGGCGCCTGCCGGAAAACCTGGGCGAATGCCGCCTTGCCGTCCTTCAGAAACACCGCCTGCTGAAAATTCTGTCCGGCATCGTAGGGAAACATCAGCGTTTCCTTCAGATAAAGCGGCGCCTTGTTGAAGACCGGATATTCGCTGTCGTTGTCGTCGTTTTCCGAATCGCCGCGGCTCAGGTACTCCCGCGCGGTAGCCGGGTCCGCCAGCGTCTTCCCAATGCGGCGCGCGGCGAATTCGAGCATCAGCCACGACGCCTGGCCTTCCACCACGCTCTGGCGCGCGAGCGATTCCTCGCTGTCGTCGCCCGCCTGATCCAGATACTTCTCGATCGGGAAATTCTGATCCGCCAGCGCGTGCGCCAATTCGTGCACCAGCGCGGCATCGCGCATATTTTCCGTGGCCCAGTCTGAAATGAACAGCTTCTTGCGATGAAAATCGTAGAACGCGGCGGCCTGCTCGGTGAGCAGATCGATGGTGGTCTGCTTCAGATCGAAATCCGGCGGAACGAAACCGAATTTCTTCAGGGTGATTTCCTCGGCTTCAATCTCGGCGGGCTTGATGGAACGTTTGATCTGGTCCTTCAGGAACTTGTTCACCTGTTCCCGGGTGACCAGCTCGAACGGCAATTCGCGCTTGATCCTGAATCCGGTGATGCTCGAGAGTTCCTGCAGGATGGAGTTGATTTCGCGGGCGTCCGGAAGCCTGGACGCGGCGGGCGCATTGCGCGGCAGCGCCCCCTGCTGCCAGGCGGACAGCTGGCCGGCAACTATAAAAATGGCCGCTAGTATTGCGGCGCCTCGCTCCAGCCTCCGAATCACTGACCCACTTTCCCCTGAACGATCACCATTCTCGCATCCGGAATGAAAAAAGAGCCCGCGTTACAATCGGAATTTCACACCCCATCAATCTGGAGAATGCAATTGGCGGAAACAGCAGAGAAACTATACAAAGCAGAGTATGTGGGCAGCGGCACATTCATCATCAGCAAACCGAAGCGGCGGAAAACCAAGCTGCGGCAGACCAGGCTGAAGAACCGGCGCCCCGGCTCGCGAAAGTAATTATTGCCGGTACCAGCTGCGCGGCGCCGCCGCTGGGCGGGTGGAGATTGCCCGGAGGCAAAGTCCCAGGAGCGCCTTCTGAAGCGCCCATGCGGTTCCCAGACTGCCAATCAATGTCGCGCTGAGGATCAATGTGTCCATCGGATCACCGTTCACTGCTTCTGATGCAAGAAGGGCGCCAACGGGTTCCGCAAGTCCGGATGAATCCCACATGAAAATTTCGCGCCTCAAAATCCACCCTATCGCCATTGCGGATCCGCCTTTGCGGGGTTCCTACGGGCTGCACGCGCCGTTCGCGCTGCGGACGGTGATCGAACTCGAGTCGGACTCGGGGTTTACGGGCATCGCCGAGTCTTACGGCGGAGACGGTCCCATCGCGGCGTTTGAGGCGGTTCGCGGGATTGTGGAGGGCGCCGACCCTTTTCGTCTTGCCGAGCTTTCGCGCCGCATCGGAACGCGTCTGGACCCGGCCGGAACCGCCGGCGTGCCCGGCGGCACAAGTCAGACTTATCTGGTTCCGGGCGAAAATCCACTCGATCTGCACAACCGAACTTTTGCAGCAATCGAGATTGCCTGCCTCGATCTGATCGGCAAGGCGGTAGGCAAACCTGTCTGCGACCTGATCGGCGGACGCGTTCGCGATCGTGTGCAGTTCTCGGCTTATCTGTTTTACAAGCACGCGGGCGGCGGAGGCATTGCGGGCGAGGCTTATCCGGATGAATACGGCGAGATCATGGACCCGGCCGCCGTGGTTCGGTCGGCAAAGCAGATGATCGCGCAGTACGGTTTCAAAGAGATCAAGCTGAAGGGCGGCGTGTTGCCGCCTGACGACGAAATCGCGGCCATCCGGGCTCTGCGGCATGAATTCGGTCCGATGGTTCCGCTGCGCATCGATCCGAACTGCGCGTGGTCCGTGGATACGTCGGTGCACGTCGGATTGTCACTTGATGAGGAACTCGATGGCGGCGGCTATCTGGAAGATCCGTGTCCCGGTCTCGATGGAATGGGCGAAGTGCGGCGCCGCCTGGTGGCCAAAAACGTCGATACGCCGCTGGCCAGTAATGTGGCCGTGACGAACTTTGCCGATGTGCCGCGCGCGCGCGATCTCGACGCGGTGCAGATTGTTCTCAGTGACCCGCACTACTGGGGCGGTCTGCGGGCCGTACAGACGCTGTCGAACATCTGCGAAGTGCTGAAAATGGGCCTCTCGATGCATTCGAACAGCCACCTGGGCGTCAGCCTGATGGCGATGACGCATTGCGCGGCCGCGTCTCCCAACCTGACTTACGCCTGCGACACGCATTATCCCTGGCAGGTGGAGAAAGACGAAATCGTGGAAGGCGGCCGTGTCCGGTTTGTGGATGGCGCGGTGTTGATTCCGGACAAGCCTGGCCTTGGCGTCTCGCTCGATTACGACCAGCTGGCGCGCGGCAGGGAGCGTTACCAGAAAATTCCTTTCCGCAAACGCGACGATACGGCCGAAATGCGCAAGCATGTGGACCCGAACTGGGAACGCATTCTTCCACGATGGTAAGAGCACGATGGTAAGCACACGATGCTAAGCACTGGCCGCCTTCAGGCTGCTGCTAGCATCGGAGCAGATGCCGGGCGGAGTCGCATCCAACACTCTCAGAGCCCTTCGGCATCGTAATTTTCAGCTTTTCTTTTCCGGTCAGCTGATTTCGCTGATAGGCACGTGGATGGATTCGGTCGCGCAGGCGTGGCTGGTCTACCGGCTGACCGGCTCTTCCGCGCTGCTCGGACTCATCAGCTTCGCCAACCAGGTCCCCGTCTTTCTGATTTCGCCGCTGGGCGGATATCTGGCCGATCGTTTCAGCCGCCACAGGATCGTGATCGCCACCCAGGCGACCTCGATGGTGCTGGCCCTGACGCTCGCCTGGCTGACGCTTTCACACCGCATTCAGGTCTGGGAAATGTTCGTTCTGGCGTCGCTGCTCGGCGTGGTGAACGCGTTCGATATCCCGGCGCGGCAGTCGTTTCTGGTGGAGATGGTGGGGCGCGAGGATTTGATCAACGCCATCGCCCTCAATTCCTCCATGTTCAACGGGGCGCGCATCGTGGGGCCGGCGGTGGCGGGGATTCTGGTGGCGAAAATCGGCGAAGGCTGGTGCTTCTTCGCGAACGGCGTCAGCTATATCGCGGTGATCGCCGGGCTGCTGATGATGCGCCTCGATCCCTTCCGTCCGAAACCGGGCTCAACGTCGGCCTGGCATACCATCCGCGAGGGTTTCGCCTATGTGGGCAGAACGGCGCCCATCCGTTCGCTCATGGTGACCCTCGGCATCATTAGCTTCGCAGGCCTGCCCTATGCGGTGCTGATGCCCGTCTTCGCCGACCGGATTCTGCACGAGGGCGCACAGGGATTCGGGGTTCTGATGGGCGTGAGCGGCGCCGGGGCGCTGTTCGGCGCGCTTCTGCTCGCGTCGCGCACCGGGGTGAAAGGCCTGGGCAGATGGGTGGCCGTGGCCACCATGATCTTCTCGCTGTCGCTGGTCGGTTTCGCCTGGTCGGGCAGGCTCTCCGTTTCATGCGCCATGCTGTTCGTCACCGGCTTCGCGGCGATGATCACCATGGGCTCGTCGAACACGCTGATCCAGTCGATGGTGCCGGACCATTTGCGCGGCCGCG
>DAIDJK010000178.1 GCA_027450225.1 Bryobacterales bacterium
GGTCGTCGTCTGGACATCGGCCCTTGTGCCGAAGGTCATCAGAAGGTCCTTCGTACTGTTTCCGGTGAGTGTGGAGTTCACAAGCGTCAGCGTGACCCCATCGTCGGCGGCAACCCCCATCATGTTCGCCGTCGCCATCAGTTTCGCGTTGCCGGAGAACGTCAGCGTGGAGTTGGTCTGCGCCTGCACTCCTGCGCCTGTGTTGCCGTGGGTGTTCAGCACGGTATAGCCCGGGAATCCGGAAAACTGCGGGAGGTTGAAGACCGTCATCACCGAACCTTCCTGAAGCAGCACGCCATTCCCATTGCCGGAGACGTTCAGTTGCGTTCCGGCGTCGAGATCGAGTCCGGCTTTCGAATTGATGGAGACGCCGTTGAGCGGATTGCCTGTGGCGTTGATGGTCCCGCCGAACGACACCATGTGGCCGCCGGAGACTACCGTCAATCCCACTGCCTGATTGTTGATGAAATTGAGGGTGGTCTTCGAATCGTTGATGAATGCGTTGCCCGAAGTCGCCACCTGCAGTCCGATCGCGTTGCCGGAGATGTTCGCCGTCGCCTGCGAGAAATTGAGCGCGCTGCCGTTCACATTGATGCCGAACACCTGATTGCCGGTCGAGGAAAATGCGCCTGTGATGGTGGCGCTGGAGCCGGTTTCGAGATCGAGCCCATGCACGCCATTGCCGGTGGTGGTGACGCCGGAGAGAATGCCGCTCGAACCGGTCTGCAAAGAGATGCCGAAGACGAAATTGTTATGCACGTTCAGGTTTGTGAACGAGGCGTGCGCGCCATTCGTCGCCATGATGCCGTCGAGGCCACCCCGGACTTCGAAATTCGACAGCGACGCGCGGCTTGCTCCTGCAATCGTCAGGGCGTCCTGTCCGCCGCCGTCGATAATGGCGGAACCGGCGCCTTTGAGCGTCAGGCCATCCACCTGAATCACGATCGGTCCGGCGCACACGCCGGTGAAAGTGATCGTATCCCCGGGGTGCGCATTCGCGACGGCTTTTGCGAGCGATCTTTTGCCGCAATCGAGCGGCCCGCCGTCGTCGCCGAATGCGGCGGTGGCGGCGGCAAGCGAGAGCAGAGAAATGGCGAACAGTTTCGGAAAGTACACGTGTGTTCCTCCTTTGAACTCCGCGTCAGGGTGGGATCGGATTCGCGAAGTCTCGGGCAGTATACAACGCGTCCGGCAAACGTCCACCGGATTCGCCTCGCTGTTCGAACCGCCGGCGCGCGCGCCTCACCACATCGGGTCAAATCCTGCCGTTCGATCACTTCTTCAGAATTGACCCGTGCGGGTCAAGCGCTGCCTTCGCGGTCGATGAGGAAACCGGCACGGAGAAGCTGGCGGGGTCGGATGCCGTCGTAACCTCAATGGTCTTCACGGCTCCGCGACCGGTCTGGATTTCGATGGGGACGTTGATGGTGAAATCGTCCGGAACGTCGGTCTGGCGCAATGTGCCCATCAGCCGGTATGAGCCGGGCTTTCCTTTCACTCCAAAGCTGATCTTCAGCTCAGGGACTCCGGTTCCGTAGACCCACGCGTCGAAGAATTTTTCCAGCTTCGGGTCGTCAGAATGCGGCGGCATGAATTCAGCGCATAAAGCGCGGAACTGCTCGGTGCTGATCGTGTTCCATTCGTAGCGGCGGCGCAGTTCGGCCATCATGGCGAGAAAGCGTGAATCGCCCATGCGGCGGCGGAGCATGTGGATGATCCATGTGCCCTTTCCGTACATCACGGCCATCCATGCCTCGGGATTGTTCGAACTGTCCAGACGCCGGCCCTGAACCACCGGCCCTTCGGATTCGGCGGGCAGGCCATCCGGCCCCTTCGCCAGAAGCATGCGGCGGTAATTGTCGAGGATGGCCTCGGTGGCCTTCGGCCCGTTGCGGCTTTCGATATAAAGCAGACCGGAATAAGACGCAAGCGCCTCCATGAGCCATTCGTTGTGATACGAATCCGCGCCTACCACGTTGCCCCACCACTGGTGCGCCGCCTCATGCGCGCGCAGCAGAGTGCGCAGCAGGTTCTGCGCTTCGGCGGGTTGCCGCGTGCTGGAATGCGTCTGTTCCGGAGTGAAGTAGGTCACGGTGGGCAGATAGAGCATGCCGGCGAAACCCTGGCCGAACCGGCCGGGCAGGGGAGTGGCTTCCACGTCGAGCAGCGCGGGGTCGCCGAACCGGCTGCGGAAGAACGCCAGTTCACTTGCGATCTCGTCGGCGATGGCGGCCAGTTGCGTGGCGGGACTTGGCGGCGGCGACGGCGCGGCGACGGCCCCTTCGGGAATATCCGCGCCCGCGCGCCGGCGAGCCAGCGGCGGCGCGAGCGACGGTGGTGGACTGAGCGGTTCCTGCGGGCGCGGGCGGAGCGCGTCTTCCACCGTGCGATTGGAATACGCGTTCACGAGGAGACCGTCCCGCTGCACGGATTTCTGCTCAAACTCCCCGATGTTCAGTCCGAGCAGGCGGATGCGGCCGGCGGGAACGCGGCGGGTGATGCGTAAATCGCCATCGCGGCGGTCCTCGACAATATGTCCCGCGGCCACCAGATCGAGATTGGCGGGATAGCGCCAGGTGACGTCGTATCGGGCGAACTGCAGGCCGCGTCCCGGATACCAGGTGCCGCGCGCGCTCACGTAATAAACGTGATTGCCCGCGTCGATCACGACTTTGCCTTCGTGCTGGATGCGGACAGTGTGTTCGGAGCCAGGTTCGAGCGGGGCCGGCGGGATCACCAGCAGCAGTTCATTGCCCGTGTTCTGGACGAGGCCGTTGCGCAGGGATTCGCGCTCGTAGACTTCGGCGGGCTGGCCGTCGATGGTTGCGGAAGTGGCCCGCATCTGGCCGGAAAGGTCGAGCGGAATCACGCGGCTGGAAGCGACCGTGGTTTTCAGATGGATGGAAGTGGAGCAGTGGAGAACCAGACTGGTATCGAGAGAGGCGTCGATTTTGTAATCGAGAATCTGCTCTTCCTGATAAGAAGGCGAGACGGCGGGCGCGGCGGAGTCTCCGCGGGCCGCGTAACTGAACCAGGTATCCCAGTAAGGCGCGCCTTTGCGTTCCACGATTTGGCCGGCAATCAGATTTTCGGGCGCGCGGGAATCGTAAAGGAAATCGAAGTTGCCGAGTTTGCGGCCCTGGATGACGCCTTCGAAGAAACCGCCCGCGGCGCCGGGGCTGAGCAGGTCCAGCACGACGCGGGATTCGTAGCTGCTCTCGATGTTGGCGACGGTACGGCTCCACTGGCTCGCCATGAGGGCGCCGATATCCGGGAGTTTCTTTGCGGATTCGCCGGCGTGTACGCGTTCGAGCAGCGCGCGCGCGGCCGGATCGGTGAAGAGGAAGATGGCGGCGCGGAAGTGCTCGTCCAGGTTCGGCGAACCGGTGTAGGAGGCGAGGGATTTCCGTTCGGCGCGGTCGGGCGGAAGCAGCAGCAGTTCCGCATCGCCTCCTTCCACATCGCCGGAGAAGACGGCGGCGAGCGGGGCGCCGTTCACGGGCTTGCCGAAGATGAGATAGCCGTCCGTGAAATAGAAATGCGCATCTTTCTCGAAAAGATCGAGGTCGCGGACGCGATAGCATTCCGAAGCGTCAAGGCCGGCGTTGAGGATCTGGCGCCCCAGATCCGCCGCCAGCGTGGAACGCGCGGGGGAAGCGGCCAAGGCCGGAGAAGCCGCCAGAATAACCAGAAGAACGGGGAAAAACCGCACGGCAGTGTGTAGATTATCGCAGGCCGCGACGATCGTAGGAATGCGGCGGGACTTCACTGGCGGGACTTCGCCTGGGAATCCGCCAGGATTTCGCCCGCTCCGCCGGCGCCCGCTGCCGCTGCTGCGTCGCTCGCCCGCGGGACCTTGCAATACCGGGAAAATGCGGGTGTTCTTTGATATCCTGTGGAATCAGGACGTTCGCGCCCGCAGTGCGCGCGGCCACAGAAACAGGAGCGCTTCCGCGCTTTGATAGTGAAAGGCGCGATTCGGCGCCTTGAGATCCGGAGTTCTCGTCATGTCAGGACATTCCAAATGGGCGACAATCAAGCACAAAAAAGCCGCCCTTGACGCCAAGCGCGGAAAATTGTTCACGCGCATCATCAAAGAAATCACCATCGCCGCCCGCAGTGGCGGCGATCCGGACGGCAACCCGCGGCTGCGCACGGCCATCACGGCGGCCAAAGCGGTATCGATGCCGCAGGACAACATCAAGAAAGCCATCATGCGCGGCACCGGCGAGCTTGAGGGCGGCCAGATCGATGAAATCATGTTCGAGGGCTATGGGCCAGGCGGCGCGGCGGTGCTGGTTTCCGTGGCTACCGATAATCGCAATCGAACAGTCAGCGAAATCCGTCATATCTTTTCGAAAAACGGCGGCAACCTCGGTGAGCAGGGCAGCGTAGGCTGGATGTTCGAGCGCAAAAGCCAGATCGTCATCGAGAAAGAGAAGGCGACCGAAGACCAGCTGATGAACCTGGTGCTCGAAGCCGACGCCGAGGATCTTCGGGACAGCGGCGACACGTGGGAAGTGATTTCGGATCCGAACAGCCATGAACCCGTGCTCGAGGCCATCCAGAAGGCGAACATCGAAACCATTTCGGCCGAAGTGGCCATGGTTCCGAAGAACCTGATGAAGCTGGAAGGCAAGAACGCGCAGAACATGATGAAGCTCAGCGATGCGCTCGAAGAGCATGACGACGTTCAGAACGTGTACTCCAACTTCGACGTCGACGAGCAGGAAGTGGAAGCCGTCGCTTAAGCCGGCTTTATGCGGGTTCTCGGCATCGATTGCGGGGCCGAACGGACCGGTTACGGAGTGATCGAGAGCGACGGCGTGTCGCATCGGATGGTGATTGCCGGCTGTATCCGATCCGCGCCGAAGCACAGGCTCGAACACAGGCTGCTGAATATCGCGCGTGAGCTGCGGGCTCTGATGGCGGAATACCGGCCGGATTCGGCGGCCATCGAGGAAGTTTTTTTTGCGGTGAATCCGAAAAGCGCGCTCAAGCTGTCTCATGTACGTGGAGTGGCGCTGCTGGCGGTGGCCGAGGCGGCGGTGGATGTGGCGGAATATTCACCACTCGAGGTGAAAATGAGCGTGGTCGGCTACGGCAGGGCAGAAAAATGCCAGGTGCAGATCATGGTGGCATCGCTGCTGCGATTGCCCGCGCCGCTCGAATCCGAAGATGCGAGCGATGCGCTGGCGATTGCGATCTGCCACGCCAACCATTCGCGGTTTCGCGCGGAGGCCGGGCTTTGAAGGCGCTCACGCTGCTGGTCGCGGGGTTGTCAATCGCCGCAGCCGCCATCGCCGCGGATCCCCCGGCGCGCGTTGCACAGCCAAGAATCGTATTCACGAAGGTTTTTCCGGGCAGCACTCCTGCATTCATGCAGATCACGGTGGACAAATCCGGAGCCGTGGAATACAGGGAAGATCCGAAGGACGACGATCCTCTGAAGTGCGAGCTTTCGCCGGCCGATGCGCAGACGATGTTCGGGCTGGCGGACAAACTGGACCATTTCTCCCATCCTCTCGAATCTGGCTTGAAGGTCGCGAACATGGGAATGAAGACGCTGCGCTTCGAAGGCGACGGCGCGGTTCACGAGACGAAGTTCAACTATTCGGAAGACCTGGATGCGAAAGCGCTCACGGACTGGTTCGAACGCATCGCGGAATCGGAACGCGCCTATATCGGTCTCGAAACCGCTGTGCGCTTCGACAAGCTGGGCGTGCAGGACGCCATTCTGCGGATCGAGATCATTCGGGACCAGAAAAGGCTGCTGGGCGATAAACAGTTTTTGCCACTGCTCGATCGCGTGGCGAATAATGAAAGTTACATGAATATGGCCCGGTCGCGAGCGGCAGCGCTCGCCGATAGTATCCGGGCTGAAAAATGACGTTCCTGGTACCCTTCCTTCTTCTTTCCCTCGCTTTCGCTCAGGTTCAGCAGCCCCCGCCGCCGGCTCCGGATGCTGCGGCAACCGCCCGCGAGCAGGAGGAATTGTCGCGCGCGCTGGCGGAAGCCGGTACAAGTCCCGTGGATTACATCCGCGCGCTCGAACAGCATCTGGAGAAGTATCCGAACAGTCCGCAGCGTGCCGTAATCGAAAAAGCGCTGGTGAAGTCCGCCATGGATGCTTCCGACGATGCGCGCCTCATTAAATATGGCGAGAGAGTAATGGCCTCTTCGTCCGGTCCGGACGACCTGCAGGTGCTCGATCGCCTCACGCGCGCCCTGCTCGACGCAGGCGGGCCGGAGAACGCAAAACAGGCGCTCGAATACGCGAAACGATTCGAAGCCGACATCGTGAAAATGCGTGGGGGCGAACCGCGCGCACATCTGAGCGCGGCGCAATGGTCGCAGGATCTGGACCGCGCATCGTCGCGCGCCCTCGTGCTTGAGGCTCGCGCGGAAGGAACGCTCGGCGACGCCGCGCAGGCAGTGGCGCTGGCTGCGAAATCCTGGCAGATCTGGCCGAGCGCCGGGGCCGCCCGCGAAAAGGGCTGGTGGCTGGCGAAGCAGGGCAGAAACGCCGAAGCCATCCAGTGCTACGCCGAAGCCTTCACTATCGAGGATCCGCAAAGTACGGAGGCCGACCGCGCTCAGGACCGGCGCCGG
>DAIDJK010000179.1 GCA_027450225.1 Bryobacterales bacterium
TGTATCGTCTGCGGCACATTGTCGTCGTAGAGGATCAGATCGCGCGTGGTCAGGCCGTCCACGTAATCGCCGTTCTGATCGGTGACGGTAACAGGCGCAACCACCAGTGGGACGTTCGCTTTGAACTGCGCAAAGCCGAATGTGGAAATCAGCAGCAGCAGAGACGCGGTTCGCATGGCACTGGGCCGGCAAGCGTTCTGCCGTTGATGGCCGAAAGCCGGGCGCTACTCGCTGGCCGAATGTTCGGCCACTCTTCCGTTCTGGAGCAAGCGGCCCACTTCGTCGCGCAACTGGAACAGCGGAACGGGCTTGCTGACATAGCTGTCGAAACCCGCCTCGATCGCACGCTGACGATCGCCGTACATGGCGCTGGCTGTCAATGCCATGACTGGCGTGTGGGCAAACTGCGGTTCACGCCGGAGCTGCGACACCACTCCGAAGCCGTCCAGCTTCGGCATTTGAAGATCGAGAATAATAAGGTCCGGCCGCACTTCCCGCGCACGATCCAGCGCTTCCAGCCCGTCAATCGCCTCGGAGACTTCAAACGCGAGGCTCTCGAGTACGGTCCGGATCAGTTCGCGGCTGCTGGCTTTGTCGTCTGCAAGCAGGACCTTCTTCATGCGATCTTTATTTTCGCCTGAATGAGGTCCGCGCGGAGCCTCTCCTGTTAATTCGGCGCGACCTGCACCACGACACGCGCCGAAGCGCATGCGCTTCCCCCATCGGCACACTCACAGTTCAGCAGATACACTGTATCGTGTCCGGGCTGCACCTGCAGTGTTCCCGATGATGGCAAGCCGTCCAGATGCTTCCAGTTATCGCGGGTATCCGCGGCTGGCGCCCAACTGATCGACACGGACTTCATGCCGCGAGTGACCCACTTCAGGGTGACCGAAGCGCCCGGCGCAATCCGGCGCGGCGCCGCGGAAAACGAGACGATCTCGCTTTGCGTGATGCTCCACGCCATTGCCACGGCAACCAACCCCGCCATGATGAGCCGGAGGCGCATCGGTCAACCCCTTTCCTTGAATTTCGGCGGCGTTTAAGCCGCGGCGAGTTGAGCCTTCTCTTTTGGCGCCGCCTTTTTGGCCGAGATCGTCAGAATGCCGTCCTGCAGGCGGGCCGCTACTTTGTCGAGGTCCACGGGACCAGGCATTTCGAACCGGCGGAGGAACGCCCTTCGTCCAAATTCAGAAAAGAGAACGGCTTCGCCGTTTCCCTCGTGCCGGTGGAGAGACTCGGCCGAGACGGCGATTTCGCCGGGCGACGCGGTGATTTCGATTTGCCCGGCCTCGAAACCCGGAACGGCCATGCGGATCTCAAATTTGTCTTTCGCGTCAATCAGTTCGGCTTCGGGTATGGCGATGAACTCGCGTTCGGCGGCGAGCCAGTCCTCCAGGGCCGAACCGCCATTCTCACGCCGGCAGAAAAGATCGTACGCGCGTTCGCGAATCTTTTCCGCCAGGTTCTCGAATTTTGCGGCAATCGCCGCGGATTGCGGCTCAACGCCGGTCGACTTGTGAATCTTTAGCTGATGCATGCTGCGCTCCTCGATCACTCATGAACCGGCAAGGGGCATACCACTGCCTGCGCCGTGTAATCTCAGTGACTTGCCGCATCCGCTTCGCCCCATTGCGCGAGCCGACGCAGGATTTCGGCGCGAAGCCGCTCGGCGATACGCGCAGCAACGCCGGAAAGTCTTACTATCTCAGTCGGTTCCGGCCCGGACGAGCAATTCGGACGGCGTGGTAAGCCGGATGCTCCCGGAGCAGCGTGTCGCGATGCGTCATCTCGCTGTTGAACGAGCCGAACGATCCGTCTCTGCTGGAACGGGTGGCGGCAGAGTTCGGATGGGATGTAGTGACGGCGAATCCGGCGACGTTTCGCGCGTTCGACCCGGGACGCATCGCCGCCATACTTTTCGATCACGGATCATCCGATGTCGGATGGATTGCGAAGGCCCGGCGGCTGCGCTCCTGTTACCCTGACGCGCGTCTGATCGCATGCCACGGTTTTTCCGATGAAATCGACTGGCCCGCGCTTTCGGACGCGGGGGTGTTCCACGCCATTCGCCTGCCGCTCCGGCAGGAAGAACTGCGCCAGAGCCTCGGGTATGTGTGGGCGCTCGAAGGCCATGCTGAGCGCACGGTGATTCCGATCGGAAGAGCCAAAGGATCGCGGGCGGCGGCGTAGCCATCTGCCTCCAGTGATCGGCTTCGGCGCTCTACTTCGGTGGTGCGACAGGCGGCGCGTTTTGCGGGCCTCTGCCTCCGCGGCCAGATCCCGGAGGCGGGAAATGCGGCGGATGCGCCACGAATTCCGCCACGTCCTTCGCCGCCTTCGTTTCCACGTCGGGCTTCTGGAGGAAGCCAAGATCGCGGAACCAGTCGATGAACCGGAACTGCCAGGTTCCGTAGGGGGTATCGTTACGGTCGGTGAGCCCGCCGCTCATGCGGCTGCCGTCGGGCAGCGGGTCGCCGGGATGCCTGCCGACGCCGTAGATGTGAAGCTCGATGTTCGGGACACCGATATTGAGCATGGCGTTGAAGTATTCCATGGCCCAGATGGCGTGCACACGGTCACCGGAACCGCCGCACACGATGAAGGCAGGCGGCACATCCGGCGGGATGGGCGGCGGAGTGCGGTTGCGCGCGAACGGCGATGGCCCGGGATAAATGATGCCGACGAAATCCGGTCGCGAACTGATGCCTGCCAGCGGATCGGACGGCGAATCGTTTTTGCTGTCGAACTCCGGATAGAGCACGGCGGCGGCGGCCGTCAACTCCGCCCCGGCGGAGAAGCCCATCATGCCGATCTTGTGCGGATCGATATTGAAATTCTTCGCGTAGGCACGGACCATGCGAATCGCCTGCTCGGCATCGTTCACCTCATCCACCTGCGGATTGTAGCCATCACGCCGCAGACGGCTGCGCAGAATGATGGTGTTGACGCCATAGTTGTAGAAGAATGGCACGAAATCGGCGGCTTCGCTGCCCACATTCAGCGAATTGTGCCCACCGCCTGCGACGAGGATGACGGCGGCCCCGGTATTGATGCCCCGCTCCACGGTGTGGAACTCGATCGACGGATTGTGGATGTTCACAATGCTGTTGATCCGCCCCGGAGCGGCGGTGCTCATCCGGTACTCCTCCGGTTCGTGCGTGCGCGCGTTGTTCAGATACGGAGAGCCCGGCGGGAACAGCGGAATCACCACGCCGCCGGGCAGGATGGGCTGCGGGGCATACGGCTGGCCGGTATCGGGACCGGGTTTGGGCACATCGAGCGGCGCGGGCAAGGCGGGAAGCGGCGCACGCTGCGTTTGCGCGGCCAGCATTCCGGCGCACAGCACGCCGGCGAACAGGAATCTCGTTCTCATCGTGAAAAACTCTATCACCCGGCCGGAGATTCGCCAGAAGCCGCATACCAATAAGGTTGCGTCATAATGGAGCCGCGATGTTCCGGCCCGTGTTGTGGCTGCTGGCGGCGGGGGCTCTGTT
>DAIDJK010000180.1 GCA_027450225.1 Bryobacterales bacterium
CCGATCCGCACCAGGACCACGGCCCCGACCGTGATGCCGAGCAGGATGGACCACCACCGCGAGGGCGTGCGCACGATCGATCCCGAGCACGAGCATCAGGATCTTCACCATCGCCAGATTCACCCAGCCGAGCACGATGTAGTTCATCAACACGCCGAGATACACGGAGCGGAATCCGCGGAGCACGGCGGCGGGCCTTCCCGAATAGCGCAGTTCGGCGAGTTCAATGTCCGTCGTGACGCCGGACCGCCGCCACAGCCGTGCGAAGAGGAAAACCGTGAGCATTCCGCTCGCGACCATGTTCCACCACAGCCAGTTGCCGGCCACGCCGTTTCGCGCCACAAGGCCAGTCACCACCAGAGGCGTATCCGCCGCGAAAGTGGTGGCGACCATCGACGTGCCAGCCAGCCACCAGGGCACATTGCGGCCGGAAAGGAAAAATTCCGCCATATTTTTCCCGGCGCGCGCCCGATAATAGAGCCCGATTAAAACATTGAAGAGAAAATATCCGGCAATTACGCACCAGTCAATCGGCGTCAGCTTCAACGGAAGGCTCCCGGCTTTTCAACCGAACCTGTGTAAAAGCCTGTGGATTCCGGGCTGATCCGCCCGGTGATATGCCCCTGCGCAACTGCCCTGTAACAATCTGCACAAGGCTGAAGCAAGCCCGCGCGAGCCTCTGTAAGTAATTGTTCCAATGGCATTTAGGCCGAATCCGTCACGCGAAAAACGCAGAAGTTTTCACGCCGAGACCCGTTCGAGCGGCATCCTGCTGCGGCACATCTCGCAGGAGGTGGCGTCGGCATAGTAACTCGCCTCCAGCCGCGCCAGATAGTAGATCGGCAAAGAGCCGAAATCGTACGTCCGCGGTGTGGGCTGGTAGACAATTACGGCGAGCGCCATCACCTGAGCGCCGAATTTTTCCAGCATGCTCTTCAGTTCACTTAATTTCCTGCCGGACCGGAGGATGTCGTCCACCAGAACCACCGGCTCGCCGGGCTGCGGTTCGATGTACTGGCGGAAGCGCTGCGGCTTGCCGTCGTCGTCGGCTTCAGACCAGTAAACGTGGCGCGCTCGAAGCGCTTCGCAGACGCCGTAGGCTACCGGCAGCCCGCCCGTCGCCGGCGCGACGATGGAAAGCTCCGGGATCAGCGCCCGGATTTCCGTATTCGCCCGAAGCAGGCGGCTGAGTCCCACGCTGAGCGTCTTGGCGTCCTGATAACGGCGCATCGCGACGGGGATCTGCAGATTCTCATTCGAATGCAGCCCGTTGGGATATTCGAAATGGCCCTCGCGCAGCGCGCCTGTTTCGCGCAGGACGGAAACAACCTCTTCCTGAGTCGGCAGAAGATGCATAGCGGAATGTCCGCATTCAGGATACTAGCGTGCGCTCAGCTGGCGCCTTTGCCCGTCAGTACCTGGGGAATGGTCAACAGCAGGATGCGCGCGTCGAGGCCGAGCGACCAGTTGTCGATGTACTGCATGTCCATCCGCATCCAGGTCTCGAAATCGATCTTGTCGCGGCCCCGCACGGCCCACAGGCACGTCAGCCCGGGGCGCATCCGCAGCCGCCGCCGCTGCCAGCGCTTGTACTGCGCCACTTCGCTGGGAATGGCCGGTCGCGGCCCGACCAGCGACATGTCGCCCTTCAGCACGTTGAAAAGCTGCGGCAGTTCGTCGATCGAAAACTTTCGCAGCCATTTGCCGATCCGCGTAAGCCGCGGGTCGTTCGGAATCTTGGTCACGATCTGTTTCGGATTCAGATGCGCCACTTCGTTCATCCGGTATTCGGCGTCGAGCACCATCGAGCGGAATTTGTAGAAGGTGAATTTGCGGCCGTTGAGCCCGCAGCGGACCTGTTTGAAGATCACCGGCCCCGGCGAAGTCAGCTTGATGAGGATCGCGACCAGCGCCAGCAGCGGGCTCAGCAGGCAGATGGCGGAAAACGCGATGGCGATGTCGATGGCGCGCTTGGCCAGCAGCAGCACTTCATCGTCCGGCGCCGCGGAGAACGTGAGCAGCGGCGTCTGGTCGAGTTTCTCGAGCGTGACGCGGCTGTTGATGTGCGGAAAGTAATCGACGGCGAGGCGGCTGCAGACGCCCTCCTCATCGCAGACGAGGAAGATTTCTTCGAGCGACGCGAGGCGTTCGGATTCGACGGCGAAGAAAACTTCGTCCACCACCTGCTTGCGCAGGATCAGCGACAAATCCGTGACCGGGAACACGCGATATGTCCGCTCGAAGCGCATGGTTTCAGGCGCCGATTCCGCCGCCGTTTTCATGAACCCGAGGATGCGCAGGCCCTGATCGTAATACTGTTCCAGATGCCGCGCGAGCCGCTGCGCGCGCTCGCCGACGCCCACGATCAGTACGTATCGCAATACGCCGAATTCGCGCCGCACCACCTGCACGAAATTTCGCGCGCCCATGCGGAAGCCGATGAAGAACAGGCATTCCAGCAGCACGAAGATCATGAGAAACGCGCGGCTGGTCTGCAGCTTCAGCGCGTAAACGAACACGACGAGCGCAAGCCCGGCATACGCCGACTGCTTGAAGGAGTCCGTCAGGATCACGCGCGTGCGGGCCGAATCGAGTTTGCCGTAAACGTTGAGCGAAAAGCCCATCCAGACGCAGGTCAGGCAGACGAAGCCGAGCAGCAGCGCCTTCACGTCGGTCGGGATATTGAATTCAAGGTCAAGCCGCAGCCAGAGGCGGATCTGGTAAGCGAGGGCGAACGCGAGCGCAGTGAGGAAGACGTCGGATAAACCGAAAAGAATTCGTGCTTTGCGTTGCTCGCTGCCGAACATGCCGTTGGAGCGCGGCTCGCAGGCGCGCTGATCTTCTAATGTAGCCCGTTCCGGAGAGGGAAGTGAAATGGCATGGCTGCCGAAACTCCCGCCCGCACGCTCCCAATCGACGGGAATCACACCAAACGCGGCTGGGGCGGCAGACGCGATGCTAGAATCGAAAAGGTCAGGGCGCGTAGCTCAATTGGCAGAGCAACTGACTCTTAATCAGTAGGTTGAAGGTTCGATTCCTTCCGCGCTCACCAAAGAAAAATCAGGCGGGCTTCAGGCTCTGCGTGCTGAATGCGCGCGGCAGGCGATCCGCGATTCCTCGATCACTGATACCTGACGCCGGGTGGCGGAGACGTAGCCGCTATGGCGCCCCGGAACAGCGAGTTCATGACGCTATGAGCGTCGTCATCGCCTACTCCCAAAGCCTGGATTGCCTCTCGCGTGTTGTCGGCGGCATTACGAAGCTCGGATGAGGCGCCGAGCGGCGACTTTTCCTCCCTGCATACTTCGGCGCTTTCCAGCATGCTCAGGAGTGCTCGAACGAGCGGCTTCACATTGCCTTCGGACAAATCCCTGCCCGTTAAAACATAGGCGTACGCCTGGTCGGGACCGATGAACGGCCTGATGACGACGCGGCGGCCATTCAGGCTTGCCAACGCAGCCTGGGACACTTTGATCTCGAACAGCGCGAGGTCCGTTGCGAACGGCTTCATCGCCTGGCTCTGGCTGTACGTCTAAAGGGACTGAAGCTCAGCCTGCGTATAGACGTCGTCTTTGAGGGGCTCGTCCGATGCAACGGCGAGTTTGAGCGGCAGGAGATCGGCGGTGAGCCTCGCGACGATATCGGTTTCGGGGACCGGCGGGGCGCCGTACGCGAACGTGAGCACGAGCGGGACCAGCAGGAACAGACGCCGCATAGAGACAGCATATTCCTCTCGCTGACCCTCTGCAGCGGCTCTTTCCCGCACGCCGGCGCCCGCCCGTTGCAGCCGTTCTTAAACGTGATTGAACACGAACCATAAAACGATCAGGAACGTGGGAATTCCCAACAGCCACGCCACACCGTATTTCATTCTCTATTCCTCCTGCCCGCCAGGGGGCGACGACCAGGCAGCAATTCCGGCACCAAAG
>DAIDJK010000181.1 GCA_027450225.1 Bryobacterales bacterium
GCCACCCTGGGCCTGTCCCTGCTCGCCGTAACTGTGCTTTTTCAACTGATCACAACCAACTTCGGCTTCAGTCTCGCCCGTCTCACGCCCGATTTCAAGCGCCTCAACCCGGGCCCGAGGCTCAAAGACATCCCCTTCAACAACGCATCGAATTTCCTCCAGGCCATCATCATGATTCCCCTCATGTTCTGGCTCACCTGGTCGCTCGTACGCGATCGCATGGACGAAATCCTGCACCTTTCCATGTTGCCGATTCCGGAAGCGGCGGCCGCTGCCGGTGCGCTCATTCGCGACGGCCTTCGCAAAGCGTCCTTCGTTCTCGTCGTGCTTGGAGCCGTCATGCTTTTCAAACAGCGCTCCCGCTACATGAGCCGCCTCAGCATGACGAAGCAGGAAATTCGCGACGAGCACAAGGAAACCGAAGGCAACCCCCAGATCAAAGCCCGCATCCGCCGCATCCAGCGGGACCTGCTGCGCCGCACCATGATGCGCGAGGTGCCCCAGGCCACCGCCGTCATCGTCAACCCAACCCACTACGCCGTCGCCCTCAAGTATGAGCAGGGCTCCATGACAGCGCCGCGCGTGGTCGCAAAAGGCAAAAACTTCCTCGCCGCGCGCATTCGCCAGCGCGCCATCGAAAATCAGGTGCCGATCATTGAGAATCCGCCCCTCGCCCAGGCACTGTACAAGTCGGTGGACGTGGGTCAGGAAATCCCCGGCCATCTCTATAAGGCAGTAGCGGAAATTCTCGCTTATATCTTCCGGCTCATGGGGAACGCCAAAAGATGACACCGGCGGCAGCGCAGGCGCGGCCCCTTCGCGCAAAAATCCCGATCGAGCTTATCAGCGAGTTCGCTGTCCCGGCCGCTGTGCTCGCCATCATCATCGCGCTCATCGCCCCTATCCCGAGCTTCCTGCTCGACCTGATGATCGTGATCGACATCATGATGTCCGTCATCGTCCTTATGGTCGCCATGTACATCACCAAACCGGTCGACTTCAACGTCTTCCCGACCACTCTGCTGATGCTCACCCTGTTCCGCCTCGCGCTGAACGTCTCCTCGTCCCGCCTCATCCTCCTCAACGGCCAGACCGGCACCGCCGCCGCCGGCGACGTCATTCAGGCCTTCGGTAATTTCGTCGTGGGCGGCAACTACATCATCGGCGCCGTCATCTTTCTCGTCCTCATCGCCATCCAGTACGTCGTCATCAATCACGGCGCGGTCCGCATCTCCGAAGTCACGGCCCGCTTCACGCTCGATGCTCTCCCCGGCAAGCAGATGTCGATCGATTCCGACCTCAACGCCGGTCTCATCGACGAATCCGAAGCGCGCCGCCGCCGCAAGCAGCTCTCGAGCGAAGCCGAGTTCTTCGGCGCAATGGACGGCGCCAGCCGGTTCACGCAGCGCGATGCCGTAGCCGGCCTGCTCATCACCGGAATCAACATCATCGCCGGCCTGCTCATCGGCATTCTGCAGCACGGCCTCGACATCATGCGCGCTCTCCAGACCTACACCGTCCTCACCATCGGCGACGGTCTCGTCACCGTCATCCCCGCGCTCATGATCTCCATTTCCGGCGGCATGATCATCACGCGCGCCAGTTCGGAGAACCGGATCGGCGTCGAGATCCAGCGGCAGTTGTTCGGCTCCTCGCAGCCCATGCTGCTGGCGAGCGGCATTCTGATCGCGCTCGCCAGGTTTCCGGGGCTTCCGAAGATTCCGTTTCTTCTCGTTGGTTCCGGTCTCGGGACGCTCGGCTGGCGCAAGCGGCAGAACTCGCTCAGGAAGCCTGCGCCGCTCGCCTCCACTCCCAAAGCCGCGAAGGAGAATCTCGACGATCTGCTGCGCGTCGAACCGCTCTCGATCGAAGTCGGCGTCAGCCTCATTCCGTTCATCGCCGAGGGCGCGAATTCGCCGCTGCTCAAGCGCATCGCCGCCATCCGCAAGCAGATCGCCACAGATCTCGGCTTCATCATCCCCTCGGTGCGCGTCACCGACAATCTCAGCCTGCGCGCCCGCGAATACGTCATCAATCTCAAAGGCGTCGAAATCGCCCGCTTCGATCTGCCGGCCGGCAACGATCTCGCCATCGCGCTCGGCCCCGCCGATCCGCCGCCCGATGGCCGTCAGACGAAAGACCCCGCATTCGGCGTCGCCGCCTGGTGGATTCCCTCCACCAACGCCGACAAAGCGCGCTCCATGGGTTATACGGTCATCGATCCGCTCAGCGTCATGGGCACGCACCTCGCCGAGTTGATCAAGCGCTACGCTCATGAGCTTTTCTCCCGGCAGGAAGCCAAAAAAGCTCTGGACCGCGTCGCTGTCGAGAACGCCAAAGTCGTCGAAGATCTCGTCCCCAAACTGCTGCCGCTCGCCACCGTGCAGCGGGTCTTCCAGAATCTGCTGCGCGAGCGCGTTTCCATCCGTGACGCCGTTTCCATCCTGGAAGCGCTCGGCGAAGCCGCGCCCTCGTCGCGCAATCCCATCCTTCTCACCGATTACGTTCGCCAGGCCATGCGCCGCGTCGTCGTCAAACCCTATCTCAACGCCAGCGGAGAACTGCCGGCGTTCTTCATCGATTCGCAGGTCGAGCGTTTCATCGAAGGCAGCGTGGAGCACGGTGAGGCGAATAGTACGTTCGCCATCGCCCCAGGTGCTCTGAGGGATCTGCTCGACCGCATGGGCCGGGGCGTTGGCACGAGGCTCGACTCCCCGGTCGTCGTCATCACCAGTTCGGTCTGCCGCTACTTCCTCCGCCAGGCGGTCGAATCAGCCATGCCGAACCTGTTTTTCCTTTCGCACAACGAGATCCCCGCGGGGATCAAAGTCCTCTCACTCGGAGTGATCCAGTAACATGCAAACCAGAACTTACTTCGCAAACAGCGTACCGGCGGCTCTCGAAGTTGCCCGTCAGGAACTCGGACCGGACGCCATGCTCGTCACCTCGCGTCCCGCGCCCGAACATGCCCGCCAGTTCGGCAAGCTCGAAGTCACCTTCGCTTTCGAGAACGCCGCCCCCGAAGCCGCCAAATCGAAATCCGACCCTCATTCGAAATCCGATCTGGAAGACATCCGCGAACAGCTCACCGCGCTTCGCATGGCCCTGCAGCGTGGCGCGATGTCGGCGCAGGAAACCGCGCCCGCCGCTCCGCAGGCCGTTCCGGGCGTCACCTCCATCGCTTCCGGCTCCCCGGCGCCCGCCCCGCCCACAACTCTGCCCATCGAGCCCTTTCGCGAAATGCATTCCGGAGACTCCCGCACCCTCGCCTTTATCGGTCCCGCGGGCCGCGGCAAAACCACTTCCCTCGTCAAAATCGCCATTCGCTGCGGCCTCGCGAAACAGGTTCCCGTCCGCATCTATACCGCGGGCGCGCACGGCGTCGGCCAGCAGGAACAGATGGCGCGCTATGCCGCTATCCTCGGCGTGCCCTGGCAGGCCTATGAATCTCTCGAAAATCTTCACCTTGCCCTTACGGGCGAGACCTGGCGCGGCCTGTGCCTCATCGATACGCCCGGCCTATCCCCCACCGATCGCATGGAGTACAACGATTTGGCGCGCTTCTTCTCCCGCCGTCCCGAAATTGAGAAACACCTTGTCCTAAGGTCCGACGCTACTCCCGCCGATATACACCACGTGATATCGCGCTTTTCCGGCATGACGCCGAATCGCCTGCTCTTTACCGGCGTCGATGAAGCTCTCAGTACCGCGGCCGCCGTGGACGCCCTCACTCGCACCGGCATTCCCGCCACCTTCATCGGTTGCGGACAACGTGTCCCCGAGGATCTCGAGGACGCCGACGCTTCCAAACTGCTCGCCGCCGCCCGCGACCCCCGCAACCTGACTTCGCGCTTCGCCGCCGTCGCGGCGTAAATGTGTGGACTCGTGGCTGCAGCGGCGTATTACATTCCGGTTGAAGGTATGACGGAGGCTGAACGCGAGCGTCTGATCATCGAGCACCTGCCACAGGTGCGCCTGATCGCGCGCAAAATTCACGAGCGTCTGCCGTCGTCGGTCACCTTCGACGACCTGATCTCGGCCGGAGTCGTAGGTCTCATTCAGGCCATCGACAATTTCGATGCGCGCCAGGGCGTCAAGCTGCGCACTTACGCCGAATTCCGCATCCGCGGCGCCATACTCGACAGCCTGCGGGAAGGCGACTGGGCGCCCCGCATGAAACGCAAGATGGCGCGCGAGCTCGAAGCCGCCATGTCTCGCGTCGAGCAGAATCTCGGCCGGGCTCCGGAGGAGTCCGAAATCGCCGCCGAACTCGGCATTCCCGTCGAGGAGTATCGCGATCGCCTCACCGAAGTCGCGGCTCTCGATATCGGCGAACTGCAATATGCGCGCGACGACCGCGAATCACCCGCGCTGCTTCGCTATGCGACTTCCACCGAGGAATCCCCAGCCGTTACTTTGGAGCGCGCCGAGCTCGAAAAGCTCATCGCCTCGGCCATCGACCGCATCCCCGGCTCGGAACGTACCGTGCTCAGCCTTTACTTTTTCGAAGAACTGACGTTGCGCGAAATTGCCGAAGTGATGGGCATTCACCTCTCGCGCGTTTCACAGATCAAATCGCAGGCGATTCTCCGGTTGCGCACGGCGATCGCCAGGCGCTGGCCAGGGGTTGCCGCATGACTTTCCGCGGCATGAATCTCAGTAGCAGGAGGGTTGCGGCACGAGTCAATCGGAACACACGGCCCGGCTCCTTCAACACATCGAGCAGGGCATCAGCAAGTCGCTCGAAAGCATGACGAGCAAGCAGTTCACCATTGCCCCGGAGCGCAAAAGCCCGCCGGATGCTCTCGAAGGCGCCATCACCTGGCAGCAGGCGCTTTCGTCTTCGCCCGACGCCGCCATCTGGCTGCTCGCCCCGCGCGAGCTCTGGACCATGGCCGGCCGCGCGACAATGGCGGCCGCCGGCATCGACGAAGTCGGCGACGAGGAATGCCGCTCGACGTGGGTGGAGATCTGCGGCCAGGCCGTCGCCGCCGTCGCCTCCGGCATCACTGCCGACATCGGCCGCGAAGTCACCGCCGGCAAGGGCGCCGAGCAGGATAATGCGCCCGGAGGAACCGAGTGGACCGTCTTTTCCATCCGCACCCATGACGGCGAGGTGTTCCGCCTCCGCGCCGCCTGGTCGGATGACGTCGAAGCCCTTTATGAACGCGCCCTCGTCCCCGATCCGGCGCCGCCGCCGGCCGATATCAGCATCTCGAAAACGCTGGACATTCTCCTCGACGTCGCGCTGCCCGTCAGCGTCTCGTTCGGAAGGACGGCCCTGCAGATTCGCGAAGTCCTCAAACTGAACACCGGATCGATCGTCGAACTCAATCGTCTCGTCTCCGAGCCGGTCGATGTCGTCGTCAACGATTGCGTCATCGCCCGCGGCGAAGTCGTCGTCGTCGACGGCAATTACGGCGTTCGCATTACCCATCTGGCCAGCCGTGAGGACCGGCTGCGTTCAGGCATGAGAGAAGCAACCAGCAGACTGGGGAGCCGATCGTGATACTGGATCTGAATCTGATACTGGCTTCGGCCGCGGTGCTTGCCGCCATTGGAGCCCTCATTGCCGTCTTCACGCAAAAGAAGAGCGCGCATCGCTGGCAGGAGGCCGTCGAAACCGGCATCTACCACGTCAAAAAGACCTGTGATGACCGCGCCGTCGAGCTCAGGGCCGAACTCGAAACCCATGTGAAGGAATCGCTCGCGGCTTTCGAAGCCGCCATGAGCGCTCCGGACCACGCTCTCGCCGCCGGTCGGCTCAGCCGCTCCAGCCGCTCCGAAGCGCTTCGGCTGCTGCGTTCCGGCATTGCGCCGGAAACCGCCGCCAGCACTCTGGGCATGCCCAAAAACGATATCGAGCTTCTCGCCAAAGTCTCCAGCGTACTCACCGCTCGCTGACGTCTTTTCGCCGCGCGGGAGAAGCGGAGGGCACGAACGAAAAAAGGCCGGAGCGTTTCTTCGCCCCGGCCTGCCCTCATCCGTCTTGTTCCGCGCCTACGACGCGACTGTCGTCTTTACGCCGCGCACGGGATGCAGTTGCCCGTTGCCCCGGTTGTTCGAGCGCCCGATTCCGGCGTATTCGAATCCCGCCGCGCGCGCCTTCTCCGGGCTGAACAGATTCCGTCCGTCGATCAACACCGGATTGTTCATCCTGGACGCCAGACTCCCCAGATCCAGACTCGCGAACTCGGGCCATTCCGTCACCAGCACCAGCGCATCGGCATGTTCGGCCGCCGAAAGCGCGTCGTTGCAATAGCAGATCCGCAGGTTCGGATGCTGCTCCCGGCACGCATCCATCGCGATCGGATCGTAGGCCCGCAGCCGCGCTCCCATCTGCAGAAGCTTTTCCGCAATCTGCAGGCTCGGCGCGTCGCGCAGATCGTCCGTGTTCGGCTTGAACGCCAGCCCCAGCAGCGCGATGGTGCGGCCCTTCAGGATGTACAGCTTCTCCTGCAGTTTCTGGATCACCACGTTGCGCTGCATCCGGTTCACCGCGAGCGATGCTTCGAGAATGCGCGCGTTCACGCCATATTCTCCGGCCGTGTGCAGCAGCGAACTCACGTCCTTGCCGAAGCAGCTTCCGCCCCAGCCGAGGCCCGCGTTCAGAAACGCCGTGCCGATACGTGAATCGAGCCCGATGCCCATCATCACTTCCGTCACTTCCGCGCCCACGCGCTCGCAGATGTTCGCGATCTCGTTCGAGAACCCGATCTTCAGAGCCAGGAAAGCGTTCGCCGAATACTTGATCATCTCCGCGCTGGTCAGCGTGGTCGTTACCATCGGCGCCTTGGCCCCGGTCCGTTCAGCAACGCCCCGCGGCCGCGGCGCAAACGAAGGATCCACGAACGTCTGTTCCACCAGCGGCTCATACAGCGCGCGCATCGTCCGCACGGTCTCTTCGTCTTCCGCGCCCACCACAATCCGGTCCGGATAGAGCGAATCGTGAATCGCCGATCCTTCCCGCAGAAACTCGGGGTTGCTCGCCACTCCGAAACGCACGCCGCCGGCCATTTCCGGATTCGCTTCCGTCAGGCCTTCGCGCACCAGCGTCTCCACCAGATTCCCGCAGCCCACCGGCACCGTCGATTTGTTCACGACAACGCGGAACTTGCTCGCATCCATCGCCGCCCCAATGCTGCGCGCCGCGGATTCCAGATAGGCCAGGTTCGATTCGCCGGATGGCAGCGGCGGCGTTCCCACGGCTATGAAAATTACGTCGCTCTCCGGCACCGCCCGCTTCACGTCCGTATCGAAATCGATTCCGCCCTTCTCCTGAGCGACCTCGATCAGTTCCTTCAGGCCGGGCTCATAAATCGGCATCTCCCCGATCCTGAGCTTCTCGATTTTCGTGCGATCCGTATCGACGCATGTAACCCGGTGTCCCAGAAAAGCGAGACACGCCCCCGTAACGGTTCCGACATAGCCGGTCCCTATAACAGTTACTCTCATCAGCTTTGTTAGCCGCCTCCGTTATTAAGCACCAATTATCCTACGAACCGTCCGAGTATGGGGAGTAATATACGGTCTAGTTCGTCGTCATCCCACCGTTTCACGGTAATATCCCGGCTTAATGACCACTCTTCCTCATGCTCGAGCCATTCGCCCGATGCCACTCGCGTGATGGGTCCCAGCGTCTCCAGTTCGAGCATGTCGTCACGCGTGAACGTCTGATACGAACAACCCATGTCGGGATACTCCCTGCCCGGCGCCGCCCTGTATTTTTTCACAAACAGGTCGGAGCCCAGCAGGTACGCCGCCCAGGTGTTTCTATTGAAATGTCCCAGCTTTGTCGGATTCGCATTCGCCGGATCCTGCCGCAGCACCAGGTATTTCCGCAGATAGGTCCATCGCGGGTCCCGCAGGTCCGTGAACGGCCACATGATCAGCGGATTCGATGGCTCGAGGTCTTCCGGATGCGTTCCCCGCGGCGGAAATCCCGTCACCGCGACGCCGTTCTGCGCCATCATCGTCGGTGCCCACGCCGCGAATTCGATCTCGAACGGCAGCGTGTTCCGGTACCGGTGCAGAATGCGGGCGGCCGCGGCGTCCGCGCTCATCCGCACCACCAGTTGCTTCTGCAATCCGGTTGCGGCCTCCACCGGCGCCGTCGCGGTCAGTACGTCGCCCTCCACCTTCACTTCCACCGCGCTGTTGTCCGGCGCATACGTCAGAGACCGGTGTTCCGGCGCAATCCACAGCCGGTGCCCGCCCCGCAGCTGCCATTCCGGCTCGCCCCACTTGCCCGCCTGCTCGTCGTATACCTTGAACAGGTTCGCGCCGCCCTCGAAGCCGAAACGCATGATGCGCGGCCCGATGTCGCTCGTCACCACCATCTCCGCCTCGCCGTTCGCGAGGCGATAGCAGTTGGGCCAGCCGCGCCACTCGGTCTTCTCAATCCTCAGCATGGATCTCCCCGTCTCGCCTGAATCGCGTCAGCGGCGAAGGTGATCGTATCCGAGCCCAGGCAACCGGGCTCCGTTCAGACGCACTTCTCCTGCCGCGCCAACGCCGATGTTACCAATGCGCGTCAGCGGGATGCGGTTGAACTGCGCCGGAACGCGCGTCCCCGGCCGCACCGTGAACAGCAACTCGTAATCCTCGCCTCCGTGCAGCGCCTGTTCGAGCGTCGCGCCCGGAAATCGCGGCGGCTCCGCGATATCGGCCGAGCACCCCGACGCCACGCACAGCCGTTCCAGATCGAGCGACAATCCGTCGCTCAGGTCCATGCATGCGGTCGCCCGCAGTTTCGACCGCAGGAATTCTCCCAGCTCGATCCGCGGCTGCGGACGCACATGCCGGCGCCATGCCTTCCCCGTTTTCTTTTCGAGCCCCAGCGCGGATCCGCCCAGCGCTCCCGAAACCCAGATCTCGTGGCCCGGCCGTGCTCCGGCCCGCCGCAGCGCCGTTCCCCTCGGCACGGACCCGGCCACCATCACGTCCAGGAACATCCGGTCCGATCGCGCCAGATCGCCGCCCGCCAGCGGCGCTTCGAATTCCGCCGCATACTTCGCCAGCGCGTCGAACAGCGCCGGCATCGGCTTCTGTTCGCCCAGCGCCACGGAAACCAGGCTGAATCGCGGCCGCCCGCCCATCGCCGCAATGTCGCTCACGCTCCGCGCCAGCGCCACATACGCGATTTCCGCCGGCTTGTGCGTGCCCGTTTCAAAATGGACACCTTCTATACACATGTCCGTGGTGAACAGCAGGTCGTCGGCTGACCCGCGCGGCCGGTAAATCGCGCAATCGTCGCCGATCCCCAGTACCAGCGCCGAACTCGCGGGAATTCGCGATTTTTCGCGCAGCCGGTCTGTAACGCTTCTCTCGGAAAACAATGCCGAAGTCTAGCACCCGATAGTTGGTGCTTGATCTCACAACACCTCTGTGCGATACTTCGTTCGCAGTAACCAAATGGCATCGGGAAATCTGCGGAGAACGGAAGCGGCTGCGCCTTTGCGTGGCTGACACAAAAGCTACGCCTCAGCGTAGCTTTTTCTTTTTGGGGCCCCGGATGACCGAGACATGATCACCAGAGTATTTTCAGGAGATGTGTTTGTGAAAGAGAAAGGTACAGTAAAGTGGTTCAACGCTGCGAAAGGCTACGGCTTTATCCAGCGCTCGACCGGAGACGACGTCTTCGTTCATTTCTCGGCGATCCAGTCGTCGGGTTATCGATCGCTCGACGAAGGATCGCAAGTGGAGTTTGAGGTCAAACAGGGCCCCAAAGGCCTGCAGGCGGAGAACGTGGTCCGCGTGTAAAGGTCGCCCCATTCCGAACTTCCACCGGCCTTCGGCTCGCCCGAAGGCCGTTCTGTTTTTGTGCCCCCCTGCTGGGCCATTCCGGCGTCCGCAACTGGTCCTGTTTGAAAGCGGCCGGCTCTAAAGCCGCGCCCGGGCCTCGCCGCGCCGCCGCCGGAGTCTCCGGCAGAGCAGGTACACCGCGGCAAACGTGGTCGGCGGCATCACCAGACAAAGTACCCTCAGGATCTCCCGGATCTCCGCCACGGAACCTCCCGTCGCCACCGCGATCACATCATCGCCCCCGCCAAAAAACAGCACCAGCAGAAACATGAATACGGCGCATCCAAGGGCCGTGTTGAATGGCTGCTCATAGGGCAGCAGAAGAATGTTGTACTGCCGGTCTGACAAGTCCTGGTAAATCAGCTTGTCGAACAGAGGGTAAAGGTACAGGCCGATGAAGATCAGCGCCGGCAGCAGAACCGCGGGAAAAAACACGTTGGGAACGAGTGCATGCCGCCGCAGATGGAACGCCGGAAACAGCCGCATCGCGCCTTCCACCCATCCCAGATACCAGTCCGGTTGGGCGCCGGGCGTGATGGCAACCGGATCGAACGGCCCGTATATCCACACCGGATCGATCTGGACCAGCGCGCCCAGCAGCGCCACCAGCCCAAACAGCACGCAAAACAGGCCGAGCGACTTGGCCGCATAGGAAGGCCAGAGCCGCGACCCCACAATCGTCTGATTCGTCCGCCGCGGCCCCGGATAGTTCGTGTGCAGCTGCCTCCATACAAGACCCAGATGCAGGCCGATCAGAAGCGCAATCGCGGCCGGAACCAGAAAGATGTGCAGGCTGTAGAAACGTGGCGTCGTCGCCGGGTTCGGTACGTCCCCGCCAAAGAACAGAAAGGCCAGCCACTGGCCCACCACCGGCACGGACATCACAATGGCGTAACCCACCCGCAGCCCGGCGCCGGAAAGAAGGTCGCCGGCGATGGAATAGCCGAGGAAACCATTTACCAGCGCCAGCAGCAGAAGCGTCACCCCGATGATCCACGTCAGCTCGCGCGGGCGGCGGTAGGCCGCCGTGAAGAATATTCGCGCCACGTGAGTCACAATCGCCGCCACAAAGATCAGCGCCGCCCAGTGGTGCATCTGCCGCAGAAGCAATCCCCCGGGAATGTCGAAGCTGAGTTGCAGCACGGAATGGTAAGCGCTGGAGACCTGCACCCCGTCCAGCGCGCGATAGGCGCCGTGATAGGTGGTCTTGTCGGAACTGGAATTGAAGAACATCGCCAGAAAGGTTCCGGTGATGACGAGAATCGCGAAAGCATAGAACGCGATCTCTCCGATCATGAAGGACCAGTGATCCGGGAACACGTGGTTCAGCGCCCGCCGGACGAACTTCGCCGCATGGACGCGGCGATCCAGCCATCCGGCGAACCCGCGGCCCATCCAGCCGATCATGACGTTTCCTGCTCGCGTGGGCTCGGCGGCATTCCCCAGAATCCCGGCCCGGGCGGCGCGGTGAATCCATCCGCGGCGCGCAGCCTGCCTTCGCCATCCACGTAGAGCGGCAATTGCGGCAGTGGCCGCGCCGCCGGTCCTCCGGTCGGCCGGGCGCCTCTCAGGACATCGAACGTCGATTGATGGCACGGGCATGTCAGCAGGCACGTCGTTACTTCGTACAGCGCCACGGGGCAGCCCGCATGGGTGCACACCCGCGAATAGGCCAGATATCCCATCGGCGCCCAGCTCGCCCGCG